>JAUYBK010000220.1 GCA_030693105.1 Methanobacteriaceae archaeon
CCTTGGTAGTAACTATAATTCGGGCTATTTCAAAGGCAACCTCTTCTCGGGACATCTTATCTTCCAGTTCCTTTATTTTTTGGTCAATGTCCTTGGGCCCCACCAGTCCCTCCACCCGTTCGGCCAGGTTCTTGGCAAGAGGTATTTCTGGCTCGGTCTCCATATCGTAACCCTTACTACGGGCTTCCCGGGCGATCTGGTATAATCTATCAGTTTCCTGTTCCAGAATTTCAAAATATTCCATTTTGTTCCCTTTTCTTACTCGTGTTCCTTTATAATCTTATTTGGTAAAAAAAACCCCAATCAACCAGTGCAATGAAATTTTCTTCAATAAATATATAGTACTTGATTAAGTATAAGAGATTCGGCTGTTAATTCAAAAAAGCCTTATAGCCAATTAAGGAATAGATAAATCTTTAAAACTATTTATAAGATTATTATTAACATATTTATCCTTTTAAGTTAATATTCGCTTACCATTGGGTTTCAATTCTAAAGGTTTTCAATGGGGAGGTTATTGCCAAAGTATAAATAAAAAACCAGAGAAAATAATTTCCGTTATTCTAATAATCTATTTAACCGATCATCTGGTGATATAACATGGCGAAGAAGGAGAAAAAATACCTGCCTCCCAGTGGAGCAGGACTCGTTAGATACTTTGAAGAAGAGACCAAGGGGCCTAAAATGTCTCCGGAACAGGTCGTGATTTTGACCGTGGTAATGGCTGTTTTCTGCATTGCCTTACGGTTCTCATACTCTTAAACATTTAAATTAACACTTATTTTTAATTATAAAGGAGTTCACAATATGGCTATTCACCCTATCGAATATCGTTACGGAACCCCAGAAATGAGGAGTATCTGGGAAGCTGAAAATAAATTACAACGAATGTTAGATGTTGAAGCAGCATTAGCTGAAGCAGAAGCCCGAATGGGACTCATAACACCAGAAGTCGCCCAAGAAATCAAAAGAAAAGCCAGCACCAAGTACGTCACTTGGGAACGGGTTTCCAAGATAGAAAGAGAAACCAACCACGACATTGCCGCAGTGGTTAAGGGATTGGCCGAAGTTTGCGACGGAGAAGCAGGAGAATACGTTCACTATGGTGCCACCAGTAACGATATAATTGACAGCAGTCAATCACTGTTATTAAAAGACACCATCAAAATTTTACAGGAGAAAGTAGTTCTTCTTACCCGGATAATTTTGGAGCTGGCCGAAAAACATGATAAAACCGTCTGCATCGGCCGAACCCACGGACAACACGCCTTACCCACCACTTACGGTATGAAATTTGCATTGTGGGCTGATGAACTCCACCGGCAATACGATCGACTGCAAGCCTGTGAGAAACGTCTCTGTGTGGGTATGATGACTGGTGCGGTAGGAACCACTGCGGCTTTGGGAGATGAAGGCTTAGAAATACATCAGATATTATCCAAGATTTTAGGCTTAGAACCAGTTTTAATCTCCAATCAAATTGTGCAGCGAGATAACCACGCCGAATTCATCATGTGCCTGGCTAATCTGGCCAGTACCCTGGATAAGATCGCCATAGAAATCCGTAACCTCCAAAGGACAGAGATCAAGGAATTAGGAGAAAGGTTCGATCCTGAAAAACAGGTGGGAAGCAGCACCATGCCCCATAAAATGAACCCCATAACTGCTGAGAGGATATGTGGGGTTTCGCGAGTGGTGAGGGCTTATGTGGATCCAGCACTGCAAAATAATCCACTATGGCACGAAAGAGATCTTACCAATTCCTCTGCTGAGCGAATAATCCTTCCAGAATCCTCTTTACTCACCGATTATATTCTACACCTAACCATCAAACTCATGGAAAAGCTGGTCTTCTACCCGGAAAATATTGAAAAGAACTTGAATTTAACTGGCGGACTGATCATGGCCGAACGTTTCATGGCCGAGTTAACAAGAAAGGGTATGGGGCGTCAAACTGCCTACGGAGTGGTTAGAAAATGTGCCTTGGATGCTAATCGAAGGGGAGTTAGTTTAGAAGACGTGGTGCTGGAATCCAATGAAATAGGAGAATACCTCTCCCCAGAAGAGGTTCGGGAGATTATGGATCCCCACACCTACCTTGGTTCTTCGGTTAAGATAGTTGAAAATGTGCTCCAAGCCTCGAAAGACTGGTTTTAGAGCACTAAATTTTAATTTTTATTTTATTCCTACTTTTTCCATTTATTATCCCCGGCTAGTTTTTAATTTATTTAGAACAAAATTAAAATAGTGGGCCGTGCAGACAATATAATACAATTTCTAAGGATGTGAAAAGAAATGATAAACTGGGGAGCGGTTATAATTGGATTTTTTGCAGCCATAGTGCTGGGTGGACTTTTTGGTGTAATTATTCCCGGATGGGGAGCCTTATTGGGAATGTTACTGGCAGGAATGCTGGTGGGTTACATGGTCGGTGGAGACGCGGGAAACGGTGCAGCTAACGGAGCAGTTGCCGGTGCATTTGGTGCCATAGTCCTTTCCATACTCTTTTTAATATTCGGGACCATATTATTAGGCATTATAGGTTTTGCAGCCGCAACCATCACCAGTGTCTTCCTACTGATAGGATCCATAGGAGTGGTTATTGTTATGGGAGTGGGTGGGGCTATAGGTTCACTTATTAAAGATGGGCCAGCTGTGGTGTGAACATCCCTCCACTATTTTTATTATATTTTTATTATATTTAATTAAAAGAATTTTTTTGCCAAAATTATGAGAATAATAGCTTATTTTATTATGAGGCTGTCTCATGATTAATTTTTTATATATTTTT
>JAUYBK010000223.1 GCA_030693105.1 Methanobacteriaceae archaeon
GCTTGGTAAAGCAAGATTTCTCAATGATAGTACAAATGGAGACTCATGGTTGAAAGGTAATTCACGAACGACAGAAGCCATTATAAAAGAGTTTATAACAGATCGACTTGAAAGTATAAAAAAAATTGGAGGATACAAGTCAAAGGGATTTGGGAAGGTGGAAATAAAGGTGAAGATTATATAATGTATACATAAATTTAAAAAAATTATGGTATCTATTAGAATTGCAGGGACTAATGCAAATGAGATTGGGAAAAATTTTGAAAAAGCAATCACAGATTTTTTAAAGGAAAAAAGATATCAAATTGATAAGGAAGACCCCAGACGTTCAGATTCTGGATATGAAGTGGATTTCAACGGAAAAATAGAAGGAACTCCAGTCACTGTGGAGTGTAAAGCACAAGAAAGGAATATAAATGTTCCTTTGATTTCTTCATTTTTTGGCAAATATTGCTTGAAAAAATTAGAAAAGAAAGATAATTCATATATAAAGGCAGATTCTATTGCCTTTCTCCCTTGACTGATGATGCAATGCGTTTTTATAAAAGAATTCAGAAAAATAAAGAGGAGATACACTTTATTATAATAACAGCAGATGAATTAATTAGTGATTTGATAGATTTAAAATTTTTAGAAGTTGATTCTACAAGAGTTCAAAGGGAATTTGAAAGATGGATTGAAAATTTTAATATTATTATTAATTGTAAATTCTTTATAGAAGATAAAGAAAATGCAATATTTTTGGAATACTTGAATGGATCTTATTATTGGATTTGCATTGTTTCATCTAATTCAGGAAAGTATTTTTTGATCTTGGATAAGAATGCTGAACTTCCAAAACAACATAAGAGTTTAGCAAAACAACTAAAAGAAGCAGAGAGAGACTTAGAAAAGATTGACTATTTATTGGCAGAAAAAATTGAACTCGATCCTAATATTTTGCTTAAGACGATTGCAACTCCTGACAATGATGATGAATGGAAATATCTATTTATGAGAGCAATTGAACTTCTAAATAATAATGGGTATCTTGATATTTTAATAGAATTATTGAAAACTTTTAAATTTAAATCTTCATCAGAGAAAGCTGTTATCGGAAAAGTTGAAGAAATTTCAGATAAACTCATGTATGAACTAAAAAATTCCAAAGAAGATTATCTAAATAATGCTCGTCATGTTTCAAATTTACTACCTTTTGTATATAATTATAATATTATACATAATAAAAATTGTGCTATTGAGAATTTGAAAAAATTGATAAAAAATGATTCCAGAATTCTTGTTTTTGATAAAAGTGAGAGGTCAAATTGTTTCGAAAGGATTTCAAAAAATATAGATATAATAAAACCAGATACAAATAATTCTGATAGAAGCTCTTATTTTATATTAGCTTATTATTCAACCAAACATGCATTGGATGAACTTAATGCTTACTTGAAACAAGAAGTGAGTGAAATACAAAATGAAACTAAACAATATACAATGGAGATTTCTGTATCTGATTATGACGAACCTGACCCTTATTTGATTGAACTTTATCAATATCAAAAAAGATTACTCGAAAAGGCAAAAGTAACTGAAAAAGGAACCGAAAATATTGCTTTGATTGATAAAGATGTTTCAGAGATAACAAAGAAAATATATGAATATCAGATAAAATTACTTGAAAAGGAACTTGAAAAGACCGATAATGATGACGAGGTCTTAGAGCTAACAACTAAAATTAATGATTTGCAAACTCGTTTAGAAGCAGTATAAAACCCGAAATTATATGAACATCCAGACTCTCACTCTCATCCTGAAAACAAGAGACCCTGTAACAGAAAGCCCAGAAAAACTGCGGGGATTCATCGGGAAAAGGTTCAAAGATTATCCTATTCTACACCAGCATGCCGAAAATGGTAAGAACTCTTACCAATATCCAAAAGTGCAATACAAAATAATTGAGGGTACGCCGGTAATACTTGGAATTGAGGAAGGGGCTGAGATTTTAAAAGATATTTCCTGGGACATTGAAGAAATTATCCTTGGCAAGACAACTTACAAGATTGAAGAACGTCAGATAATTGAAAAAAGCCAGGAATTTGGTTGGTCTGATAGTCTTATGCAGTATATGTTTATTATTCCGTGGATAGCATTAAATGAGAAAAATTATGATTCCTATATTAAATTTGATCCAAAGAACAAAGTGAAACTTTTACATCAGATCCTTGCAGGAAACCTTCTCTCAATCTCCAAGTCTCTCGGATACGTCGTTCTTAGCCAAATTATAGTAAGAACAAAAGTATCACCTATAAAAGTTTATTCAAAAGGCATTCCTCTCATTGGTTTTGAGGGCGAATTCCAGATAAACTTCATGATACCTGAATATCTTGGTATTGGCAAATCTGTTTCCCGTGGCTTTGGGGTTGTTCGAAGATGCAACCTGTAATAAAGAGTAATGGGGATGAATCCATCAAAACAAAGATTGAAGCCAACCATACAAAGATTCAGTATAGTTCAGAACC
>JAUYBK010000224.1 GCA_030693105.1 Methanobacteriaceae archaeon
GGTCGCTTTTGACGGCCGTGGCAATATCGGCAAGCGCTATTTTTCGCAGGACGAAATCGGCACCATTCTGACAGTAACAGTTGATTTTCAAACGATAGAAGATAAGACAATAACATTAAGAGATAGAGATACAACAAAACAAATAAGATTGCCAATAATAGAATTACAAGAAACCATTAAAAAAATTATTGAGGGAGAAAAGTTTTTAAAGTTTGGAAAATTAGTTAAATAATTTCAGCGATTTCTCTATCAACTTTTTCTGTATTTTTTGAAATTTCTATAAAATCAAGATTTAAGACTTCGCATATTTTTTTAAGAACACGGATGGGAATTCTATTTTTTCTAACTTTCCAAGCAGAAAAAGTGCCTTTATGAATTCCTAAAAAACGAGCACAGTTTTGATATTTCCTGAATTTCTCTTTTATTCTTTTGAAAAATGTTTTATGAACTTCGTCTTTTAAAAGAATAGTTGCGTCTTTATTAATGTATTCATTGAGCTGTTTTGGCTGATTTGAGAGTTTAATTTTGTTTTGGTCTCTTAAAATTTTTAAATATGATCTGATTGCAGTATGGCTACATTTAAAATAATTTTTCAGAAAAATAGCATCGCATCTTTCTATCTTTCTTAAAATTTTCAAAATCTTTTCTAATGAAAGAAGTGAATTATTTTTAATAATAGGGGTATGATTTAAGTCGCCTGACAGCCAATTAAGGAGTTTCCATTTCTGGGTGTCTGTCTCAAAATATTTTAATAATTTCTCTTTTTTATTCTCTGCTGTCGTAAATAACGAATATTCATTTCTCTTTTTATTTATTGATTTTCCAAATCTTATTTTATCTTTTTTCCAAATTTCTGATATTGAACTAATCAGATATTCGCTTTTAAGAACAAGCGTCATTTTTTTATTTATAGTTACACACCCATCGAACATTAATACGCCCTTAGCAAATTCTTTTCTTATTGCTAGCCCGGATTTTTTGATAATTTCTGGCTCATAAGCATCATAAGTTTTTGGGCCAGGCATAACATCAAAAAAACATATTAGATATCTTGCTAAAATTTTATTTGAAAAAATAACTCGCCAGGCATTCCTTCTTTTGTAAAAATTAGTTGGATTGATGTTAAATTCTTCCTTTGTCCATCGAATAAACGCTTCGACACTATCTTTGTATTCGTCAGTGAGTTCAATGTTATAATGAGCTTGTATTGGGCAGGTGAAAGAAGATATTAATTTATTTAGAGAATTTGAATTACTTCTATTTACTCGGACGCTGATATAGTATTGCCTTCGAGAAGGAGCGTTGCCGGAAGAATAAGGAATTTGTAGCTTCATAAGTTTGTGTTTCACCCTATCTAAATTCTTTGGTTGAAAACTAGCAATTATAATTTGAACACTTAAGCTCCCGTCAGCCATAAATGCTCCTAAAATTTTGGCTAAATTTTTATTTAATTTATCAACAGCTTTCACTGGTTTAGCGGAGGCGGAATTGACTTTTAAATATTCAATATTTTCTGTAATTTCTTTTAAAATTTTTTCTTTGTTTTTACCAAATTTTAATAGCGCTTCAATAATCGGAATCGGATAAAATTTACGTTCTTCTCGCAGGGTTGTTCCAATTGTATTAATGGCGCAATTTAATTGGCTGGCAATTTTTTTATTTAACTGATTTTTACTCCATTTTTTATTTTTAAGAGCATCATTTTCCAACTCCTTTAAGATGCCTTTTAATTTATTTCCTTTAAAGCATATCCAAGTTCTAGGGTGTTTATCTTCTGATGTATTTAATAAGAATAGATTAATTTTTTTACTCATATTGTATTTATTATATCAAACTTGTATAACAAGACAAGTTATAATATAATAAAAAAAATAGGGGAATGGCGTTATTGGTTAAGATAATAGAATATCCGTAACCGCGACACGATGAAGCAGGAAAGAGCTAAGATTGAAAATCTCAAAGAAATTTTGAGTCAAATTTAATCAAATGGAGATTAAAGAACTCTTAAAAACTAGTAAAGAAATTTGGAAAGGAGATAAACGCAATCTTTCTCAGGTTATTATTAGAATGGGTAAGGTGTTTGGCGATATTTGCCGCTGGGAAAGAAACGAGAAAAAAGATAAAAATAAACACACCGACGAGGAACTAAAAAAAGAATTAGGCAATATTATTTTTTCCACTATCCGTTGGTGCGATGATTTAGGATATAATCCGGAAGATTGCATTAATTCGGCGATTGAATGCCAGAAAAAATTTATAAAAGACAGAAAATAAAAATTTTATTTATTGAAGAAGGGATATTCTTATACACTGATATACTTAAGTATATCAGTGCGAGGTCTGATTAAAAATGCGAAGAGGACCTCTTGCGAGGCCCTTAAGCTTTAGAAATCATAATCATTTCTGACCTCTTATATATTAACATAACTAATTGACTTTTGTAAATAGTTATCCACAGGCAGTAAATTTATGCTTTGGCCAACAAAAAATTAGAAGAATAAATTTATGCTTAAAATAAATTGGTTTACTAAAATATTGATGCGTTTTGCTCCTAGAAATTTTTTGTTCTATGCAGCTAAAAAACAGGGAATTGAACCTCAAAAAATTGATTACGCAATGAAACTCTTTGGAGAGAATAGCAGAGTGGATATTCATCCCTTATCTAGTCAAGGCGGTAGAGGTTTTATTGTTATTTTGGATAATAAGTTATCTTTGTATTTTTACCAAGA
>JAUYBK010000228.1 GCA_030693105.1 Methanobacteriaceae archaeon
ACAAAAGCATCATCCCAAAATAACCTTTGCATTTATTATAAAAAAGTTATTATTTATAGTTATTTTAAATTATTATCCGAATATAATATTTCACCATAATTTACAACCTTATGAATAATGATTAGCAAATGAAGAAAACTAAAAAGAAAAATATAATAATAAAAACATAGAATAATAGTTAACAATAAAAGGGGGGGGAATTCCATGGACGAAGATAAAAGGTTAAAAGAATATCAAGATGGGTATCAAGCTGGTAAAAAAAGCCTATTGGATGAAAAGAGTGTTGAACAATTTGTAGAAGGATATAAATCAGGATACTCAGATGGCTATCAAGCTGGAATGGAAGATGCTAAGCGGATGATGATTAGCCAAATGCCACCAGAAATGCGAGAAAAGATGTTAGAAATGGGCGCACAATTTGGATGGCCAATTAGATGGTAAAATAATTTTTTATTTAAACTTTTAATCTTTAAACAACTAAATGAGTTGTTTTTAGATTTATCTTTCAATTATCAAATTGGAGGAGGATATGAAGTGTTACTTGCATATTAGTTTAAATCATTTAGGTATTTTAATATTATTTTTTCTGTTAATATTTTTTAACATATTTTTATCACTAAATCCTGTTTCTGCTGAAGATAATAACATCAAAGTCTTATTTGATGAAGTAAATCCTACCTACGGAAAATTTAACACCATTCATAATGTAGGAACCTACGGATCATCCGGTTTTAGCACATTACTGGAAACGAATGGTTATAGTGTATCTAAATTAACAGATAGGCCCATCACATCTGATAAACTTAAAGGATATAACGTTTTAATAATTATGGGCGAATATCGTAATTACACCGATGAAGAAGTAATGGTAATCAAAGATTTCGTCAACAATGGCGGTGGATTATTATTATTTGGAACTAACTGGGGGGATATGGATGGTGATGAAAGCTTTGCCTTTAATAAAATTGCAAGAAGTTTTGGCGTTGACTTTGCAAATAATGAAATAGTTACCAATGACCAAAATTACATCTTTTTTTCGAATATTGTGGAAATAAATGACCTGAAACCCAGTTCCATCACTGCTAACGTGCAAAACTTCTATTACATGATGGGAACTTACATTAAAAACCCGGGCCCATCAAATGTGGTGGCCTATACCGACTCATACACTTGGGGAGACATAGGATATACCGCTGCCGAAGGATACACCATGAGCAATTTTAAAAAGGATAACACTGAAAGAAGTGGTCCTCTTCCTGTAGTTTCTCAGATGGAATACGGTAAAGGTAAAGTGGTTTTCATGGGATCTTCCCTATCCTTTATTAATGCCATGTTTTATCGATCCAATGCCTGGAAACTAGGATTAAATAGTGTAAACTGGTTATCCAATAAACCCACACCCACTACTTATAAACCCGCAGGGCTTTTTTCGTTTAATTTAATAGCGTTTCAGATATTATTAATGATTATTTTTACCGTTGTTGTGATTAGTGGTTTATTTTGGAAAATCAAAAGGGATAAACGTTCTGAAAGAATGCAATACCTTAAATCGATGAAAAATTGGAAATTTAACGCATTAATAGTAATTAATATCTTGTTTGTATTCTTGGCTGGGCTTCTATTTATTCCCATTAATTTCTTTTTGTACGACATCATCTTATATTCCACCTATGACCCTTCATTGGGTTACACTTTGATTATAACCGGTGCTTTATTTTTGTTCTTTATGCTGGTGATATTATTCAATCTAATAACTCGACATAGAATTCTGGTAAATTATTCCTACTACAATATTGTGATAGTATTACTGTGTTCAGGCTTCATTTTTATTTTGGGAGACCTATTTGGTTTTCCCCAAATGGAAATATTCACTTTTGGAAGCCTGATTCTGCTTATTCCCCTGGCAGTTAATTTATGGTTCGATAAAAATTATGGATCTGACTTGATTATTGAAGGTAAAGAATTTGACCGCTTAAAAAAATTATCCACTAAATCACTACCCTACGAACTCCAGCCATTTTATACTGAAGCAGCTTATATTGGGGAAGGCGGATTTGGTAAGGTATTTAAGGGCATAAATAAAGAGGGAAAAGAAGTTGCCATTAAAATTCCTAAAAGCTTTGATAATAGGGCTGAAAGAACTTTTATTACCGAAGTATCCAATTGGAGCCATTTAAAACATCCAAACATCGTGGAGTTATATGATTATAAAATACTACCTATTCCCTACCTTGAAACCGAGTTCTGCGAAGGAAATATTGAAAAAGGGATGAAAACCCTCCAAGAATCTGTTTCCATCATCTATGACATAGCTAAAGGATTGGCTCATGCACACTCTCAAAACATAATCCACGGTGATGTAAAAATTTCTAATATACTCGAAAAAAATGGAGTATATAAGATATCTGATTGGGGATTAAGTAAACTCAAAGCTGATGATTCTGTGACATTATCTGGAGCTACACCGTCTTATGCAGCTCCCGAACAGATATCTCAGGAATTTGGTAAAGCCGATGAAAGAACAGATATTTATCAACTGGGTGCTGTTTTTTACGAACTTATAACCGGTAGATTACCCTTTGAAGGAAATATTTCTCAAATATACAGTTCGATTCTAACTACGGAACCTACACATCCTCTGGAGATTAACCCGAATGCGAAACCTGTTGATGAGATTATAATGAAGTGTCTAAATAAGAATAAAAACACTAGATATTCTTCTATGGAAGAATTGCTCAAAGAACTTGAAGCATATCGCAAATCAGATGAAACTATTTTATTTGAAGACAATGATGATGATCAGTAAATCTTTAATTTTCTAATATTTGGGCAATGTTATTATTTAAATCTCTATTGGAACTCTTATAGGGGGTTAAAATGGATAGAGGAATACTAATTCCAATTATGGGAAGTATATTAGTTTTTGTAATTATTTCAGGAATTATTTTATTTAGTAATTCTGATTTTGATCAACAGCTAATTGAACAGGTAGAGAATGGCGTGCAGGCAGAAAAGTTAATTCCACAAATAGATAAGGAAACTGAAAAACTAAATAAAGACGCCAATAAACGTTATCAGGATGCTGTAGCAAATAAAAATTTTGAAAATGGCAACATTGCATCCAAAAGAGATTATCAAAATTATCTGGATAAATATGAAAATGAACTGAAAATGATTTCAAAATATGCTGAAGCACGAAAAAAATTCGCTAAAAAGGAAATCACCAAAGAAGAATTTTTACAGGAAATAAATATTCCCAAAGAACTTATAGATATGATTAATTAATTTTAAACATTTGTAAACAATTATTCAATGTAAAGGTAATGTATAATATATTAAAAAAGATATTGATGAATTTATAGTGATATAAATGATTTTATTAACCGATGTAGGTGGGAGAACCGGTGCAGATTGCGGAGGTTTCTGTGAGTTTTGTTTTTATAAAAATATCGATTTTGAAAATCTAAAACCTTTAGGATGTATAAATTGCCCACCCCATCAAATTGGATGTGATTATTGTAAAGAGATCTTTATGAGGGTCAATATTGCTTTCAAACCACTTGATGCTGTTTTAACTGATTTAAGAGATAAATTTTATAAATTAAACTGGACTGCACTGTGTCAAAGAGATCTCCAGATAATAGTTACCGGAGGGGCAGATATACTTAACTATCCCCCTCTTTTTGAACTGGTATCTATTTTGAAAGAATCTCCTATATCTTTGCATTTAGGTTATACCAGTGGTAAACCCATAAAAAATGGAATTATGCCCCAAAAATTGATCTCCCAAGG
>JAUYBK010000002.1 GCA_030693105.1 Methanobacteriaceae archaeon
TTGCAGGCGAATCGCAAGCTAACCGAAAATACCTGGCTTTTGCAAAAAAAGCCGACGAAGAAGGATACACTCAAATAGCCAAATTATTCCGGGCTGCTGCTAAAGCAGAAACAGTCCACGCCCACAACCACTAGGCAGTCAGGGGTGGAATTGGTTCCACTGAAGAAAACCTTCATACTGCGACAGAAGGAGAAATAGAAGAATTCGAAAGAATGTACCCGGACTTCATTGAGGAAGCTAAAATTGAAGGTAATAAAAAGGCAGTTTGGACCTTTGACGTTGCCAACCAGGTAGAAGAGATACACGCCGTGTTATACAAGAAAGCCCTAGCAGACATGGGGGATAATGAAGAAGTAGATTACTACGTCTGCGGCTGCTGTGGTAACACCGTTGAAAACGAAGCCCCCGATATTTGCCCCGTATGTGAATGCCCAAAAGTAGAGTTTTTCCAGGTTGATTAAACTCTTCTTTTTTTTATTACGAATATTTTTCTTCTTGGAATGTTATACGGAACATAATAACTGGAGATCTTACCACTTCCTGTTCCCCATTAATCTGTTCGGTAAGACTGTTTACAATCTGCATTCCCAGACTGTTAGTTTTTGAAAGGTCTAAATCTTCAGGCAACCCCAACCCATTATCGGTAACTTCTAAGACATATTCATCATCTTTTTGGTAGAATTCGACTTTAATATAACCTTCCCTACCCTCGGAGAAAGCGTGCTTGAGGGAGTTGGATATAAGTTCGTTGACAATCAAACCAAGGGTTATAGACGTTTTAATATCAAGCATGACTTCTTCCACATCTATTTGTAAGTTTATTCTACTGGAATCAGCCGCATAGGTCTGGAAAAGGTCCTTAGTTATGTTAAGAATGTAATCACCAATTCAATACGTTTAAGATCTGTGGAACGGTATAGGCGCTCGTGGATAAGTGCCATGGAACGGGCCGGCTTTTGATTTCCTTGAACATGCCTTTTTCCTCTTTATCCTTTATGTAACGTGATTGTAAGCTCAGTAAGCTGGAGATCACCATGAGGTTATTTTTCACCCTATGGTAGATCTCTTTCATTAACATACCCTTATCTTCCAGGGTCTTTTCCAACTGTTTTTGGAATTTTTTAAGTTCATTTATATCTCGAGCTATAATCTGCACCCTATCCAATGATTCATATTATTAAGATCATTGGTTGGATGCTGGTGCTGAACCACATCACTTCCTCACCATACTTTATTGGTAATTCAACATCAACAACTTTCTTATTTTGCATAACTTCCCTGATTATTACCATCTGCAGGTCGGCACTTTCTGGGAAAACATCCCACAATGTTTTTCCCACTAGGTCCTGCACATTCATATCCATCATTTCTGCACCATAACTGTTGGCCAATAAAATGACTCCGTCTTTGTCCACAACTGATATGGGATCTCCGGCACTTTCTATGAGGAACTGGTATTTCTCTTCACTTGCTTCCAGTTTTTGAATGAATTTTTCTATCCTTTCACTTAGAATAACCACTATTATGCCCACGAAAATGAAGATTAACATCCGGAAGAAATCTTCAAAAATGGCATTTGCCTTTAAAGGGCTGAAAAAATCGCTTAAAATTAGAATGAAAGCTAAGAATACTGGAACTACCAGTCCTTTTCTTTTCCACCAGATAGCAGCTAAAACTAGGAGGATATAGAAAAAGTGAGTGAAGATAATCCCTGTTTTCAATATAAAATGAAAATAATAGGCTAGAACCACACTTAAAAATAGTAAGACAATAATGAAGAAAGTTTGATACTTACTACTGTTTCTTCCCCCATTTCATCAAATCATCCCAATCCTATATTACATTATTGAATGTTATTTATTATAAAGCAAAGTTCCTCCCATTAAAATCGAAGTTATACCAAGTCCAGTAACTCTGGAGATGGTTCACTGTCATCTAAGGAAAGAAGATATTTTTCATCGCCTTCAACTACTACGAGAGCAATAGGTGATGAAGATAATAAATAAAATTTACCTTTATAAATTTCTAAAACTTCAACTACAGGATATAAATTCTTTTTTTCTACTTTAATGGGATCTAAAGTAACTATTTCTTTTTTAATATTTTCAGCTTCAAAATTTTCAAACCCCATAAACTATCCTCTCATTTCTTTAAAAAGTGATCTAACTGGTTTTTTAGTAATGGCCCGTATTAACTCTGTAGTAATCCTTAGAAGTTTCAATTTAATCTCTAAATCAAAAGATCCGTCCATTACTTGATTTTGAAAGTCAGGATTTATGGAAATATCCATAGGAATTAGATACCGGGTAGATTCAGTAAAGGCCCAAATGTAACCGGTGACTATGGCAGTATCAGCAGGACTCTCAAGTCCAAAGTTTAGGTCTAAAGACAGTTTCTCTAGCGTTATTGAATGAAACAAAGCCCAAATAATCCTTTCCAAGTGGGGCCAGGCCTCATATAATTGGTTTAAAGTCTTTCTTATTCTTTTTAAATTCCATTCCTGCTTTTTTTCTGGTTTTTTCTTTTCTTTTTCATCAGAAGGCGATTTTTCAAAAGGAATTTGTCTTTTAAAAATAGTTAACCCTACCCATCGCAACTTAAAGTCACCTTGGACAGATTTGCCTGTTTTAGATAGCCATAATGAAATATGAAATGGAATTAAAAGAAAAGATAGAATAATGAGCACTATCACGATGATAATGCCCAGTAGGATAGATATCAATTGCTATCCGCTCTTATTCTTTTTTCTCTTCTGAAGGTTCTTGGTGCATTTTGTGGCTTTTTTTGTGTTTTGAACCCATACCGCTCTTACGGCCTTCTTTTATTATATCCACTACGGTACTGCCTACTTCACTAACTGCTCGCACCAATGGGTCGGCTGATTTTAAAGACATTATTTTAACGCCTTCGTGTCCAGCAACACCTTTAAAGACCACGATCATAGCCACGGGTTCTATTCCAACACCTCCACCGGCACCAGCACCTTTACCTCCACCTTGTCCTGTGGGGACTTCTCCTTCACCCATGCCTGCTCCAAATACCATTCCAAATTTAGTTACTGGGATCATTACTTTATCTTCGGTTTCGATTACCTCACCAATGACATTTTCAATATTTAATACCTTTCGAATTTCTTCAACTGTAGTTTTTATTGGATCTTGTATGTCCATACCTTCACCCCTCTTTTTTTGGTAAACAATATTATGTCTTTTTTAGTGGATAAATTATTGTCTTAAGTGGAGGTAATTCAAATAAAAAAAAAAGATTAGAAAAGGTTTATATAGGAATAGAATAAAATTTGTGAATGCGGGCCCGTGGTCTAGGGGTATGATACCTCCCTGACACGGAGGTGATCACGAGTTCGAATCTCGTCGGGCCCATAGGCCGTGGTAGTTCAGTTGGGAGAACGCCAGACTGAAGATCTGGATGTCGCTGGTTCAAGTCCGGCCCACGGCACTTATTTTATTCTAAATTATCTATTTAACGACTTTAAGTCTATTTAAGGGGAATTATGATTTTACTCAAAATTTATGTAATCTTATTTAGCAGTAATTTTTTAACCCCTATATTATTCAACCCCTATTATATGACACCAAAAAACCTTCTGTGCAAGCTGTGCTTCAAAGAGAATAAAATGGCATGACCCTCAAATGGGCCTCTGGGAATGCAGTAAATGTGGTTATAATGGTTCCGTAATTATTGAAAATGGTAATTTGGAGAAAAACGTTAAAGAAGCTCATAAACTGGATAATTTGAGTAAAAATCTTCTTGGAGAAGGTAACTCAGCCTAATATTTTTTTTAGATGACTAAGGACCGTTCCCAATAAAATGGTCAGCTTTAACGAATGACCATTTAAAAAAAATCTGAATATTCAGGCACTGCATGACTTTAAATCGCTGCTTAAATGGCTAAATTAAATAATAATACCATCTGATTAAACATTATTCTAATCAGTATTATTGTCCACTTAAAAGAAAAATAGACTGCTTGTGTAGTTTTTAAATGGGATAATGTCGTTATTAGAGTATTCAATAATTTTTTAGGCATATTTAATTACATGAAGCTCCTTTTGGTCTCTTAAATATCTTTTCTAACGCACGGGAACCACAGTGTGCCCATCCTATCTAAGTCTTAGGCAGCAATATCAGAATTTTAAGGCTTTAACAACCCTTAAATTATCTTAAAGGTTTTTAAAGGTTCTAATAACTAAATCAGAAAAACCAAGAGGGCTAATCATTACAAGTGAAATATAAAAAGGTGAGGATTAGCCCTTAATACTAAAAAGAGTTCTTAAACTGTTTTTATGCCGTACGAAAATAATAAATTTTATAAGTAATGGTAAAAAGAGGCACATACACCCAGAAATACCAGAATATGACAATTCCATATGGTGGAATTTGTTATGAAAAACATTTGGTATTATCTGGAGGCGGAGGCGGTATAATTAATAGAAAAATGTTAGTTAAACTGCTGGTTTTATTGGGATTTTTGCTCCTGGTAAATAGCGGCACATGTGTTGCCACTGATCCATCAACTGGTAACATCAGCAACAACAGTGACCTAAACATCACACAACAACAAGGTTTAGCAGCTGCCGGAGAAGTTAAAACAACTCCCGCCAGTTCTACTACCACTCTAAAAGAACAATACAACACCACCCACGGAATCTGGATTCAAAGCGATGACATTGGAAAGATCAATGTCACTGCACTGCAAGAAGCCGGAATAACTGACGTATTCATTAAAGTCAGTAGGGTTGGTAACTACAATGATACCCTTACCCTCGTCCAGCAAAAACTTTCAGGAAGTAGCATTAGAGTCCAAGCATGGATAACCAGTTTTTTAGATGCTAATGGTAACTGGGTGGACCCGGAGGGACATTACAGTTACACCGTTCAAGTACCCTACCAGAAAACAGTGCAAGTAGCATACCAACAGTGGTACAAGGGATGGTACAAACAATGGTATCAGTCCAAGTACAAAAAGTGGTATAAATCTGGTAAAAAGTGGAGATACTCCTGGGTTTCAAGATCCAAATACCGGTGGAAGTACGGTTGGACAACTCGGACTGCTTACCGGTACGAGATCCAAACGGCTTACAACACTGCAACCCGTTACGGTACTGACACATCCTTGAACGATAAACTAGTTCAATTCTCATCTGACCTGGCCAGTAGCAATCTGGTTAATGGTGTACACTTAGATTACGTCCGTTACCCCGGAACAGCCTACAAGCACGAAGACGGGACCGGAGCCATAACCAATTTTGTCCAGAGAGTTAACACAGCAGTCAAATCAGTGAATCCCCAAATTGCTCTATCAGCAGCCCTCATGCCGGAGGGTTCAGTAAACGCCTACTTCTACGGACAAAGCTACAGTCAACTATCCACCTATCTGGACTTCTTAGTTCCCATGATATACAAGGGTAATTTCCAACAAGATACCAACTGGATCGGACAGACAACGGCTTACATCGTGAGCCAGGCTAACGGTACTCCCGTGATAGTAGGTTTACAAAGCTACATCTCAGACAAAAACTTGAAACCATTATCTGCAGTGGAAATAACTCAGGATATCGACAAAGCAATGGAAAATGGTGCTTCTGGTTACGTCCTGTTCCGTTATGGCCTTATAGATCCGGCCTTCCTTATAGGGGCTAACTTCGATGCTCCCGCAGCGCAATCAGAAACCAAACCCACCACAACGTACCCGGCCGAATTACAGCCATATCTACAACCCACAGCCAACTGTCAATCCAACGATGCCCGAATAGTAACTTTAGCCCAGAGTATAACTGCCGGTGCCAGTTCAAACTATGACATTGGACAAAGGATTTTCAACTGGGTCCGCGACAACTTGGACTACTCCTGGTACTACAACAGTGCAAAAGGTGCGGTAAATGCCATGTTAAGCCGTACGGCAAATTGCTGTGATATGTCCCATTTAATAGTAGCTCTATCACGGGCTGCAGGACTGCCAGCTAGATACAGACACGGTACGTGTACCTTCTCGAGCGGAACCTTTGGACATGTGTGGGCTGACATATATGTTGATGGAAACTGGATCCCTGCCGATGCAACCAGCAATGCAAATAGTTTTGGAATAATCCGGAATTGGAACACTAATTCCTGGAGTCTGAAAGGGGTTTATGCACAACTACCTTTCTAAAATCTTTTTTTCTTTTTTTTTAACGCTCTTTCCTTTTGTGTGTTCATATTTTTATTATGGTTGGCAGTGCTTTTTCTAGCCATTTAATGCCGTTGTTGAAGGTTAATTGGAAGAATTTGATGTAAGTGTTTAAGTTTTTCTTTGAGACTCCTCGGAACATGTTTAGGAACGGTCGTAGGAGTGAGTGTCTGTTTTCTGCGTTGTTGACGTGATTTTCTCCTTCTGCATACTTTCGATGGGAATGGTTGATTATTTGGTGTTCTTTTACTTGTTTGTGGCTGTTCAGGTCTGAATAGATTGTATAATCGTCGGTGAATATTCTTATTAGTCCTTTACAGTGCTTTTTGATTTTATTTCGTATTAATTGTTTGGATAGGTTTTTTTCCACATTGAAGATGGTTTGGCCGGTCTTTCTGTCTACTATAGTGAGGATTGGTGGTTTGTCTTTGTCCCAGGTGCCTCTTCGTCGGGGTTTGTTTTTTTTAAACCTTTTTCACCTGCAGAGTAGTACATTTCATCAATTTCGATGTCTCCAGATAAAATCGGATCTGGTGATTTTTTGGCCAGGCATTCTTTGAAATCTTTGGATAATCTGTAAACTGACTCCCATTTATGGCCTAATTCTTTTGAAAGTCTATTTACACTTTTTTTATCTAAATTAGCCATTATGTAGAGCATTTCGCCCATGGGAAGTTTTTTATTATAAAATATGGTTCCCGTTAAATCTGTGAAATTTTTACCACATTCATTGCACGAATAACGCCTTACAGGAGTTTTTCGAACAAAACCTCTTTTATAAACCTTATCTGAATGACAATCCGGACAATGAACTCCTTCAGACCATTTTATGCATCTGAAAATTTCTAAAGCTTTCTCATCATCAGGCACAAACAATTTTACCCCTAAATCTTCCCCTTTCATATTTAATAATATGTCCCTCAAAATATATAAACTTTGCACACATAGATGGGTAAGAGCGTTTTTTTAAATGAAATTAGTTTTTCTAAAAAAAAGATCAGACCAATTCTCCCCGCAGGTAAGTACTTTTAGCTTCTATTATCCTCACCTGAACCAATTTCCCCAACGTTGCATCCTCAACAATTACGGTTTTATAAGAATAATTACGCCCTAAATATCCGCCTTTAGAACCTTTATCAGTTATCAAAATATTTTGAATGCTATTTAATAGTTTTTGATTTTTTTGGTAAGCTATTTCTGTTTTCAATTCATTCAATTCTCGGGAACGCTTCTTCATAGCGCGATGATCAATCTCATTTAGGCGTGAAGATATAGCTCCCGGACGATGCCGATATTTTGAAATGTGGAGAAAATCGGGTTGAATATCATGTACCAGGTCTAATGTGTCCTGGAAAGCGTTGTTATCTTCGGTGGGATAACCCACTATCACATCGGTGGCCAGTGAAAGTTCGGGTATTTCCTTACGAAACTTAAAAACAATATCTTTAAAGTTTTCAACAGTGTGGCCCCGATTCATATCTTTAAGAACCTGGTTGTTGCCAGTCTGAATGGGAAGATGCAGGAATTTATAAACTTTTTCATCTTTAAATGACTCCCGGAGTGCTTCAACATCCCCGGCCATGCTGTGGGGATGCATCATACCCACTCTGACTCTAAAATTTCCTTCGATGGATGTTATTTCCTTGATGAGTGATGATAACTTATATCCTGTGTCTTTACCATATGCGGCAGTGTCTTGAGCAGTTAACTGAAGTTCAACGCAGCCGTCCTGGACAGCTTGCTCTGCTTCTAATGTTAGTATGCTTTCCGGATAGCTCTGCAATTTTCCTCGGGCCAAACGGGTGCAGCAGTAGGTACAAACTCCCTGACAGCCCTCAGCAATTTGTAGAACGTGTACCAAGGGGTTAAAACGTTTCTTAGGAAGCCCAGCTTTAATATCATGACTGTGACCAGTTTTCCTCTTGATTTCTCCCTTAAAAGCTGCTTCCACAACTTCAAGGGCAGAATTGATTTGTCGTGCTCCGATCCAGCTGGCCTGGGGAGCAATGCGATCCAGTTTTTCGGGGTCAATATCCACCATACACCCGGCTACCACCAGCTTCTTCAGGGGATACAATGAACCAATAGTTTTTATGCGGTTTATGATCTTCTGTTCGGTAGGTAGCTTAACGTAGCAGGAGTTAAGAATAAGAACCTCGGCCTCATCAGTGAATTGAACTATTTCGTGTCCTGCTTTTTTTATTGAAGCCACCATAATCTGGGAATCTGCCTGATTAAAGGTACAGCCAAAGGTTTCCAAATAAACTTTCATTTCAAATCATCCTAATTTATCAAAAAAAGTTTTATTCCGGCCATCCGTGCTTGCCAATCAGGGGTACGAAGGCCACTCCTCCCAGCTTCTGGGTTTCGAAATCATTTTCAGATATTCTACGTATAAAAATTAATTCCTGAAAATAATGGTCGGTCCCCACTGGACTTAAGAGCTTTCCATTTGTAATAAGCTGATTTTTTAATGGTTCCGGGACTTTTGGTGCGCTGGCAGTGGCGTAGATACGGTCAAATGGTGCTTCATCGGGATATCCCCTACTACCATCACCCACCACCACTGTCACCTGGTCTTCATAACCTGTGCGTTTCAAGTTCTCTCGGGCCTTTTCTGCCAGTGATTCTATTCTCTCTAAGGAGTAAACATGGCCGTTGACACCCACTATCTCTGCCACTACGGCAGCATTATAACCAAAACCAGTACCTATTTCTAAGACCTTCATTCCCTCTTTTAGATCCAGCTTCTCACAGATAATGGCTACCATGTGAGGTGCAGATATGGTCTGACCCTCACCGATAGGTAGAGGACTGTCCAGATAAGCATAGGAAAGTTTATCCGAGGGAATGAATTTCTCTCGGGGAACCTTTAGCAGGGCATCTTTTACCCTAGAACTGTGTATGTAGCCACTGTGCTCTAAGTTTTCAACCAGTTCCTGTCGCCGGTCATTCATTCTACCACTTTAGAGGTTTCTACCAATTTAGCAGTCAGATCATAATTGCAACGTTTTTCAGATACCGGAATTCCATATACTCTTTTTGTAACATTAGCATAGGCAAATCCACGCCTCATTCGTCTTTCTAATGTTTTGATGGCTTTGATACGGAAGATGGTTCGGTCCATCTTCACCACGTCCCCTACAGTAAAGGCAAAATCTCGGTCCACTTCCACCTTACGGGATAAAACTATTCCATGAAGGTCCACGGAAACACCAACTCGGGCCGGTATGTCCACCGATGATGCCCAGATGGTGACCAGATCTTGAACCAAACTTTCAGTTACCCGGGCCGTTCTTTTATTTTCCAGAGAGGTGATCCTCACTCTTTCATTTCCCACTTCCAGAACGTCATCTAACCTCAGTATTTCGTCCGGATAGAAACTCACCCACCCTTTCTCTGATTCTTCAAATTTACTGATGATAATTCTGATTTCCAGAGGCTGGGGTTTTTCTACAATTTCGCGATAAACATTACCACAACTTTCACACTTTAAAAGTAGTTCCTGAGTCTGATTTCCCTTTGATTTAAGTACTTGATGTTGGGGGGAGCCACATGATGGACATTTCATAATAATTCTCCTTAAAAAATAGCAATAAACTTACGTTTTAGTTAAATTAATTTTATATTTTTATATTCAACTTAATTTTTATATTCAACTACTATTTTGGTAATCATCCCTTATCTCTTTTTTTAGAAAATGTTTAACCAGTCCTCCGTCTTGAAGTATTTCCAGCATGAAATTCTGAAAGGGCTGTATCTCAAATTTTTCACCAGTGGTCTTATTTTCGATTAATCCCGCTTCCAGATCTACAGCTAACTCTTCACCCTTTTTTGCTTCCACATCCGCCACTATAACCGGCAACCCTACGTTAATGGCGTTACGGTAGAATATGCGGGCAAAAGAACGGGCCACTATAGCCCCCACTCCCACATGTTTCAAGGCTACGGGAGCCTGTTCCCGGGAAGATCCGCAACCAAAGTTCCAGCCAGCGACTATTATATCCCCCTCTTGAACCTGGCGGGCAAAGATAGGATCTTCTCCTTCCAACACATGGGATGACATCTCATCAATATCCAAGATCCGAAGATAACGGCCGGGAATTATCACGTCAGTGTCAACGTGATCTCTAAATTTCCAAACCTGTCCTTCTAATTTTTCCACTAAAATTCCTCTTATTCTTAAATTCTGTTGAACTATTCGGTAATTAATTCTGCACCATGATTCTGTGCCTTACTAATGATAATTTCGCCTTCATGACAACCCAATACATCTTCAGCTGCTTTAATAAGTTCATTAGGACGTTTATCAGTGATGGCATATACAGTGGGGCCAAAAGAACTCATGCCCGCACCGGCTGCACCGGCTAATCTTAATGATTCCATTAACTCCCCAATAAGGGGGTTTTGCAGTTGGTTTTCGATTTTTTTAAATCCCACATTTTGGATGATGTTCAAAGCATCCCCAAAGGCGTCTAGATCACCTTCCACTAGGGCCGGCATCATTTTCATGAGCAGCAGGTGGGAAAGCTTCTCCACTTCCCTTAAGGGGACTGGACAGTACTCCTGAAAAATGTTGACCTCTTTTTTACCAGAAATCCGGTTTTCAAAGAGGGGAACAACAATTAGTACCTTCCAATCCTGGGGAAAATCATAGCGAGCGATAACTGGTGGGGGCGATGCCGGGGAAGCTGATGAAGGTAAAAATTCAAGTTTTTCACTTCTTCGATGTCCTCCGTCAACTACGAAACCACCTTCCTGAAATGCAGCAACTCCTATTCCGGATGTACCGCCTCTTCCTACAATTTGGGCTATTTTCCAGGCACTCAAATCATGTCCCACATAATTGGACAGTAGTTTACCTACAGCCAGAGCTATTTGAGTCCCAGAACCCAATCCCGCATGGTTAGGGTAAGTTTTCTCCACTTTAAAATTGAAACCTCCGTCCAGCCCCAAAAAATCCATCATTTTAACCGCAGCAGATTCTATCTTGGACTGGAAATCCTTGCGGCGGTTAAGACTTAAGTTTCGATTTTTAGAAAATTCGAGTTCTATACCCCTTTCTACTGGTTTTAATTTTAAAACCAGGCTGGGTTTTTCCAGGGTTAACCCCACACCTCCATCTACCCTACCCTGGGAACCGTTAAGATCTATTAGGGTAATGTGGAGCCGGGAAGGAGTCTTAATTATCAAATTAAACTACCCATATCAACTTTTAAATGGTTTAGAAAATTTTTTCTCAATTTCCTGACGGTATATGGCGTTCATAGAACAGAAGGGTATGATGCGGCCGTCTGGCACTGCGTAGTGTATTACACACCGTTTAACTCTGTCCTGGTCAAAGTTCCAGGGATCCATAAAGTGCATGCAGGAAATTAAAAGTGTTTTGTGGTGGAAGTCACCAAGGGCACTGTAAGATCGTTCTTTGAACACCTTGACCAGTATATTCTTTATATCCACTGATTCTGGTGCTTTAGACGGATGCAAGGTTTTGGGGAGTTCAACTGAAGCTCTGGCCACTACTTTAACCTTGGATACTATTCCTCCATCATTAATGTCGTGGCTACTCTTGGATAAAAGTTCGAAAAAGCGGTCCACATCAACAAAGTGGGTGATGGGAATTATTTCATCGTTTTCAATA
>JAUYBK010000007.1 GCA_030693105.1 Methanobacteriaceae archaeon
TTGAGTGACTTTCGGCTTCTGTAATCTCCTGAACATAAAGGACATCGAAATCATAACTTTCAAGATACTTTATGGCCTTGGGAGATAGCATTCCCAGCTTATGTGTGCGAAATAAGCCCGTAACTGCATTCGAGAGATTAGTTTTTCCGATGCTGGAATCGCCCTTGACGATGTTTATCGTCGGATATCCTAACACCCCGGCAATCAAAGACAAAAGAAGAGTTAATTTGGTATATTTTTCTCCCAATACCCCTTTACGCGGACCCATATTCTTTAATGCTTCCTCAAAATACTTTAAAATGTCTATTTTCATCAATATTTCCATATTTTTCTTATTATCCATTCAATAACCCCCAATCAATGTTCTAATTCGAAACAAGTAAAATATAGGGCATCCAAATAGTCTAAGAAGTTTTCTCTATGTTTTTTCAGGATGGCAATCTCTGGTTTACTGGAATCTAAATGAAATTCGAAAGATTTAATGGTTGATTCAATTTTAACCGAAATATCACTCTTTGATTCTTCAAAATTCTCTTTATCACTCATTAAATCAATTAAAAACATCATACGATCATTAAAGTTTAAATTTCTAAGATTCGCTTTGGTAGATAAAAACAAATCATCAGTGTCAATGTTGTAATCCATGATTTAAACCCCCTATTCATTCTTTTTATCTTTTTCCAGTTTATCTTGGATGGCTTTTCTAATATATGCCGAAAAACTGGAATATTCACCATTTTTAACGATTTTTTGTACTGCTATTATATTTTCTAACGATAAAGAGATACTTTTTTGCGTTTTCATACATTCAACTTCTTTTTTGGTTCACCATTACCAATTCAGATTGTTAATGGTTAAACAAAATTATGCCAGCCATCGTATATAAAATTAACGGCCATTATATACCTACTTACTTATAGTATTCATATTTTACATACTATAAAAGAAAATAAGGTCATAGCGGGCGAATTATTATATTAAAAAAAATTCAAAAAAAATTAAATGCCAATTTGGTATTTCAATATTATTTGCATTAATAAAAAGAGCAATAAGTTATTATAATTAAATATTGATAGGATTATCTTTTTTTAACCGATTTAATTTATCCAATAACTCCGGGTCATTTGTATCAACATGATCCAGCAATACATTTATGCTTTCAGCAAGATATTCAAACCTATCATCCGTTTCAGAGTTCATTTTCTCAATTTTTTCCTCTAATTCTATGTTTCTTGCTTTAAGACTCTCTATGGCTTCTAAATTCTCTTCCATTACAACTTCTTCTGTTATAGCAAGGTAAGGAACGGCCTTACGGTAATTATTTTTTAATGCTGTGTAACTGTTTGGATTAAAATAACGCTCACTCACATCTCCTATTTTTTGCCCCGCAAGATATTTTGTATCTTCCATACTGAAGCCAGCTATGTTTCTCACTTGGTTAGCAAACCATTTTCTCAACTTATGAGTCCTGAAATAATTCCGTTCTTTTCCATCTACAGTTATTCTTGGAAATACTTTTTTTTGGACATTTAATCTGTTAACATAATTAATTACAGCCACAGGTACCAATCTTAAATCTCCAGGCTTATTCCTATCTTTTTTGCGTAATCGTGAAGTATCTTTTATGAAAATAGGCATTTCAGGGTTTAAGAATTTTTCATCTCTCGATTCTAATAATAGTGCTATATTGCGAAGAACTTCAGGGCCAGCAAATGTATAAAATTCTATACTCGTTTTTTTCCGGCGCAAATCAAAACATCCGATTAGATTATCATCAGTTTTTGCACGATAGATTGCTTCTTTAACTGTCAAATCTTCGTTTTTTTTACTAACTGCACTAATAAAATCTTCCACATCCAACAGAAGAACATCACTCACTGATAGGCCCGTCTGTGCTTGTGTTATAAAATAAACTTGATAGGTTGGGGGGCTATGATTTATGGCTTTCCTAATGTCTTCTACAGTCAAAGCATACTTAAAATCTTCATTTACTTGTTTTATTGATATTTCGGGGTCAGGCGTAGGTTTAAGCTTAAAAGCGTGTAAGAAACCTTTAACTCGTGTCACATAAACTTTTATAGTGTCATGTTTCTTTTCATTATCAATTAGATATGCAACATAGTCATCAAGAGCACCATTAAGCCACATATCGAATTCAGGGGTCCTACTCCTTAACTCCTTTCGATGTATATCGTGTATTTCTGTAGGGCTTTTACCGGTCAAATTGCAGAAATCCTTCATAGTAGACAAAAAATTTATATTTGTACTTTGTTCACGCCCCTTTTTCTTTTCTAAGAATTCTTGAATCTTCGTATCATTTTCTATTTCATCATTTGTAAACTGCCTTGACATAAGCCTCACCTATGGTAAAGTATATAAGTCATAGTATAAAAATAATATCGTTAAAGAAAATATTCTAAGGAAGAATAACCGGGTTTGCTTTGAAGTGGATATAAAAACTGAAATAGTTAAGTCTTCCCAACCCTGCAACTGGGGCATGCGCTACTACAGTGTTATTGGATTTGGGAAAGCACACTTCTGGAATGATAATAACGATAAAAAAGATGCTCTTGATGTTATTATGACCAAATATTCTCCTCAAGCATCATTTGAGTTTTCTCCAGAAGATCTGGAAAGGGTAACTGTAATTAAAGTTGAAATCGACAATTTAACTGGTAAAAAGTCAGGGTACTGATTTTAGCCAGTCATTACATTGAAATCTCCAGAAATTAATTTATTCCACCCTAATTATCAAATTTATATTCTTAAAGAGCCATATAATTAAGAAATCATTATAACTCTACATTACCGGCATTAAGTTTTAGTGGTATAAATGAAGGAAATCGCCATAAATATCAAGGCCAGGAACCAACCGGGTGTTCTTCGAGATATAACCGCCCTGATGGCCCGTTGTGGGATTAATATAATCTACACTCACCTCTTCATTGAGGATAAGGATTCGGGGTCCATTTACATGGAACTGGAGGACGTGAAAAACACGGAGACTTTTATCCATAAAATTAAGAATTTCGAAGCAGTGCAGCAAGTCGAAGTCCACCGATCCTTGTCGGATATTTACGGTAAAAGAATCATCATCATTGGTGGAGGAGCCCAAGTGGCCATGGTGGCCCAGGGTGCCATTACGGAGTCGGACCGGCACAACATCCGGGGGGAACGGATCAGTGTGGATACCATACCTCTGGTAGGTGAAGAAGAACTTGCCGAAGCAGTGTCAGCCGTGGGAAGACTTCCCCGGGTAGGTGCTCTAGTTTTAGCCGGGTCTTTAATGGGGGGCTCTATTTCAGTGGCTATTGATGAAATAAAAAGTGAGCATGACGTGATTGTTATTAGCCTCAATATGCCTGGTAGTGTAACTGAAAAAGCAGATTTAGTGGTGACGGACCCTATTCAGGCCGGTGTAATGGCCGTCATGGCGGTAGCTGACACTGCTAATTTTGACCTTAAAAAATTAAATAGAAAAAGATTTTAACTCATTTCAATTGCTCTTATCAACCTACTGGCAGCGTTTTTTAATTCAGTGTCCTTGATTTCCCCACTTTCTCTAACTTTGAGTGCCAGTGTAAGTACTTTGGACACGTCTTTTGGTTTTAGGTTCTCTGCCATTTGGAGGTAGGTTTGGTCTTTATCTTCCTCAATTTCAACGTCTTTCTGGTCTATCATCTGTAATAGGACTTGACAAGCTCCCATAACAGTTCCATCATCCAAATTTTCACATTTTTTCATCAATTCATCGGCATTTTGCTCCATGTTATCACCATATTAAATATGTTCTAAGAGATTAAAATTTTTATGCATGATACCTGGTTAGAATCTTACCTTCTTCCTGACAAAAATTTTATAATCTCCATTAACATAATAAATAACACCTTAATTTTTTTAATAAAACTCATAAAGGAGGCTTACTTCTATGGCACCCCACTCAGAAAGCATGGATGGACCAGTAGTAAATGCTGCTGAAATGGCGTTAGATATGGAAAATGTTCATTATGTTTTGCCTTTCGTTTCACCCGAAGATGAAAGTGAATTGAAAGATGCATTCGAGAGAACTATAACGGTTAGAGAGTTAAGTGGGGATGCTGCAGAGTTAGCTGACTACTGGTTCTTTGAAACCACAGTTCGACTACATTTGAAATGGAGAAAACAGCCGTACACAGGGATAAAACCCGCTGGATACAACCGAGGCCCGGCACTCAATCTGGCTGAGGAAGCGTTAAAGAAAGAAAAATTAAATGACTTAGATAACTTCATGATTTCATTCATTAAAGAAGATTTACAACTTCGTTTTGATGAGGTACTGTCCAGAAAAGATTACGAGGCCGATGACGTAGAATCTGGGCGAGATTATGTCTCGTCCATGCTAGATTTCGTTCGTTACCTGGACCAGCTATACGATTTTATGGAAAAAGGATAAGTGAGGTAGTAGATGTCGGAAGAACTAAAAGCCAAGGCCATAACTGTAGAAGATTTAATTGAGTATCAAGAAGGATCAGTGGTTAGCAGGGAAATTATTCGTAAAGACACGGGAACCGTTACCATATTTGCATTTGACAAAGGCGAAGGATTAAGCGAACATACCGCCCCTTTCGATGCTATGGTTCAAGTAATTGATGGTAAGGCAGAAATCACCATCTCCGGAAATAAAAACGTCTTAGAAAAGGGCGACATGATTATTATGCCTGCCAACGATCCCCATGCTCTGCACGCTCTGGAGAAATACAAAATGATCCTGACCATGATCCGCTCTTAATTAAACCGTTAAAGGCGGTTTTTCTTTTTATGAAGGTACTGAACTTTCTCCGTATTCGCAAAACTTTTTAAATTCGCATTTATTGCATTTTCTACTACTGGGGGTTGCTTCAGGGACATATCTCTCCAGAATCATGCTTTCCAGTTCATTAAATGTGTTGTAAAATTCTTCTCTGAGTTTTTGACTGATTATGACTGGTTTTCTTTCTCCCACCTGCACGTAGTCCACAAAACCAATGGGAACTTCTCTTTTAAATGATTCCTCCATTAGTATTGCGTATGCCGTTAGTTGGAGAGCGTGGATTTTTCAAACGCCTTTAACTGGTGGAATGCCAGTTTTAACTTCAATAGGATAATAGATTCCTTCTTCTATTTCTATTTTATCTATTTTCCCCCTCAATCCAATGAATTTGCTTTCCAAACTGAATTCTACCAGGGAGGGTGGGAATAACATGTCCACTATTTCATCACTGGTCATTCCGATGTTCATCATCTTACGGGACTTGAACACCAGTAAAAATGAGTCTAACCGGAACTGGTCTTCTAAACGTTCGCATATTTCTTCTAAGTCTTCTGAACCCACTATTTCTTTGTAATATTTCTTAAGGGTGGTTTTTTTTATAAGTGATGGCACGTCTTCCCATAAACTTTTCGATATTTCTTCTAAGGTCATATCCTTATCTAAAGACCATAAATTACGTTTGGTTATCTCATTAAAACCCCTTAGAAGGTCATGGGTTAATTTACCAATTAATAAGGGTTCAGTGGATATTTCGTATCCTTGTACGTATTTTAAATAGGCTTTCAGTGGACAGTAAAGATAGTCTGAAATTGAAGATGCGCTGATCATGGGTATCATATCATAATAATTAATAATAAATTATTACTAATTATTTATAAAGATTTGCCCCTAGGCGTGCAAGACCCCTACAGAAGCCTGATGAAAACCGTGTCCTGGGTCACGAATTTAAAAAGTTTAATCTTTTCCAGTGCCCTTATCATGTCCCGTTCTTTAGCATAATGGGTTACCATGAAGATGGGCACTTCTTGCCCTTCATCCCTTTTAGGTTGGTTAACAGACTCTAAACTAATATTTAAATCGCTTAAAATGCCAGATATGGCATGTAAAACTCCTGGTTGGTCAATAGCTGTTATGCGGAGGTAGTAACGAGATTCCACAGCGTCCATGCGCTTGATGTTTTGAACCGGGGGTTTCTGCGGGCCGTAGAGAAGAGGTTTCTTAGGATATTCGATGATGTCCATGCAGTCGGACACCACGGCGCTGGCGGTGGGTAACATCCCGGCTCCACGTCCGTACATCAGCACGGGCCCTACCACATCTCCTACCATGTAAACTCCGTTAAATACTCCCTTCACCGCGGCTAAAAGATGTTCTTCCGGTACCAGGGTAGGATGGACTCTTACTTCAAGTTCCCCATCCACCAATTGGGATATGGCCAGGAGTTTAATAACACAATCCATCTCTTTAGAAGCAAATTGGATGTCATCGGGTGTTATCCGACTTATTCCTTCTACGTGGAATTTTTCCTGCTTCAAGTACACTCCAAAACCAAGAATAGTTAATATGATAAGTTTTTGAGCCGTATCATACCCCTCCACATCAAAGGTTGGGTCCTGTTCAGCATATCCCAACTCCTGGGCCTTTTTAAGTACTTCTTCAAAGGGGCGACCTTCTTCACTCATCTTGGTCAGAATATAATTGGCGGTCCCGTTGATGATGCCGTAAATGGATTCTATCTGGTTGGCTGCCAGACTGTCGTTTAAGGGTTCCAGAAGGGGTATACCTCCTCCTACGCTGGCCTCAAAACAAACTCTAACCTCATTTTTTCGGGCGGCATCCATAATTTCTTCCCAGTGTTTAGCTAAAAGGGCTTTGTTGGCAGTTACCACGTGTTTACCATTTTCAATGGCCTTCAAGATAAAATTTAAGGCAGGTTGATATCCTCCAATTAATTCTATAACGATGTCTATTTCGGGGTCTTCCAGTACGTCATTCACGTCGGTGGAAAGTACTTTAGGGTTTACTTGCACGCCCCGATCGGTAACAATGTCCAAGTCAACAACTTTTTTAAGTTTAACTGTCTTCTTAACTTTGTCTTCTATCAAAGGCAGGTTCATGTTTAGAGTTTCTACCACTCCACTTCCAATAGTTCCAAAACCAATTAATCCCATATTAACAGTGTTTTTCATGAATATCATCTCATAAATCCAAGTTTAAATCTTTTAGCTTAATGTATTCACCCAAAGACTCCCGATTAGTGCCCACAATCAAACGGTAAATAATCTTTTTGCCAGTAACCCTTTCTAACTTACCTTTAACTATGATCCTCTCCCCATCTAAGGCTTGACCGGCGTAAGTGTGTGTATATGATGCTACTTCAATTAGGGGTACGTTGGGACCATCCACTATCTCCACGTCTTCCACTTGGTAAACTGCCGGGTTGTCAAAAGATGCAATGGCATTTTTAACGGTGCACTCT
>JAUYBK010000020.1 GCA_030693105.1 Methanobacteriaceae archaeon
TCCCCGTCAGGCATTTCGATTGGTCCTTCAAATACTTTAATCGGGTTTTCAGTAGTGATAGATCCTAAGAGATCCATCATCTTCTCCTGTTCTGCCAGATTCATGGAAAATACCACGCTTTCATCGTGGGGAAGTCCAAAATATTGTTGGTAAGACTGATTAGAAAAAGTCAACATTCCTTCTGGAGTGAAACGGCAGATAATATCGCTTTGCTTTTGAACTACTGAGCGGTATAATCTTTCTGAGTCTTTTAATGTATTTTCTTTTATTTTGAGTTCAGTTATGTCATTTAAAATTAGGTTTAAGCCATTAGAAAAGGGATAAATATTGATTGCAGTAAATGATTGTTTTCCATCTTTTTCATGATTTTTAATTAATGTCTGGGGACTTGCCGTGACAATAGCACTTTCTAAAACCTCTTTCAAGTCCTCACCAGCCAGGAATGGATATATAATGTCTATTTTTTTACCTTTAGATTCGTCTTCAGATAAAACTGAAAGTTCCAGGGCAGCTTGGTTTAGAAAATTAGATTTTAAATCCGGGTCCAATACTAATAGACCACAATCCAAACTTTCTACAATACCTAAATAATCATCCCGACTTTTCTGAAGATTTTCTTCTTTGATTTTGTGTTTGGTGATGTCTTGGAACTGTACCAGGTAATTTTGCTCTTTTTCATCAAACTCAAGAGGACTTATGAATACTTCCAGAAAAATTAGTCCAGAATCAGTGGGGTTGTAAATTTTTATGGGTTTTTTATCTTCAAAATTAAACTCAACTTCATACTTAATATTTTTACCAAATATAAGACTTTCTTGTTCTTTTTCACTTAATTTGAGGACTGAAAATAGCTCAGAATTCTTTAATTCATCCAGAGAGTTTGCTCCCAATAATTCTAGACCCGCCGGGTTGACATCTATTAATTTCCCTTCGGTGCTGTAAATAGCCATAGCCAGAGGTGATTGGTTATAAACGCCTCTAAACCATTTTTCTCGTTCTAGTAATGCCTTTTCTCTTTTCAATTCCTGACTAAAATCTTCAAAAACAAGATTTACTCCCACCAGTTTTCCTTCATCATTTTTGATAGGGGTGAGGTTGTATTGGATATGAATATCCTGATTATCGGGAGTTTTCAGTGTGGTTCTGTTGGTCAGCTCCGTGCTGTTATCACTAATGACACTGGGGAGATATTCATCTGATTTTTCAGCAGTTTTAAGTAGGCTGATTGGAAATATCTTTGATATTTCCTGGTTTAAAGCCTCTTCCACACTAAAATTAGTTAATTTGGCAGCCCAATCATTCATGAACCGGACCCGACCATTACTATCGGCCACCATAACCCCCGTATTTTTCAATTTTTTATCTAACCATTCCCCGCTTTGGATCAGCATTTTTTCTATTTTGTGCTGATACAGGGCTTCTTCTATTTTGAGATGAAGTTCATTCTCTTCGAATGGTTTGAGAAGATAGGCCTGAGGTTTGGTTTTTTCGGCCCGATCACGGGTTTTTTGATCGCCGTAGGCCGTGAGGTAGATTATAGGTATGTCAAAACGATTTTTTATTTCCCTGGCAGCGTCAATGCCATCCCCTTCTCCTTTTAGGACTATATCCATTAATATCAGGTCTGGTTTAATTTTTTCAGCCTTTTGAACAGCTTCTTTTTTGGAAAAAGCAAAAGTAGGAACTTCATAGCCCCAGTATTTCAGTTTTCTCTGGAGTTCCATTGCAGTTAATCCTTCGTCTTCAACTATTAGGATCTTTGTGGCAGAAATGTCGACACCCCCATCAGCAATTTTGTTCATAGATGACAATATTATGGATATTATTATAATTTATTATATAAAACATTTTGTATTATTACTAACTAATAACCAAATTATTATTAAATATCCTTTTTTTACCCATTACTATCCTATTTCGCTAAGAAAAATTACCAATCAATCCAGATGATTCCCTAAAAAAATTTTAAAAAAAATAACCTCTAATGAAATTTTTCTTGGTGTACAAATTCACCCATATCATCCCTGGGAGGAGGATATGGTTTTTCATCAGGATAACCCAATGGAAAAAGAGCTAAAGGTCTCAATAAATCAGGTATATTAATTATTTCACAAACTAATTCTTCATCAAATGCCCCTATCCAACAGGACCCCAATCCCAATGCGTGAGCAGCCAGTAGCATATTTTCACCGGCACAGGCAGCATCCTGTATGCAGTAAAGTTCACTTCCGCGTTTATCGTAAATTGAACTGCATACACGTTTATTAGCACATATTACCAGTACAATAGGTGCTTGCGAAATGAATTCCCTTAAATAAGCAGCAGCAGCTAACTTTTCCTTAAGTTCTGGTTCTTTAACCACTACTACTTCCCAACTCTGCAGATTTCCAGCAGAAGGAGCCCAGATACCTGCTTCAATAATCTTATTCAATTTTTCATTTTCTACTGGATCTTTTTTAAACTTTCTTATACTCCTTCTCCCCTTAATAGCCCCAAAAACATCCATTTTATCACCTAATTACCTATCCTGGCGTCAACCACCACATGATAAACACCAGGAGAATA
>JAUYBK010000021.1 GCA_030693105.1 Methanobacteriaceae archaeon
TTTATGGAACCTATAATTTTAAATATTTTCCATAACAAATCATAATTCGGGTCTTCTTTACTGTAATTTAAATGATGCTTCATTTTTATCCCCAAATTTTCATACCACAAACTTTAATATTTATCAAAGATTATAGACTGGATACAAGTTCTATCAGGGTAATTATAAAAATAAAGCCGATAACTATGAATATGACAAAAATCAGCGCCTTCATTATCATCCTGGGAGTTCTCATCGGGGGTTACATGTTCATTGAGCCCTACTTAATCGAAACGAAAGAAGTGGTGATTGAATCTGACCAGATCCCCCCCGAATTTAGCGGTAAAAAAATTGTTTTCCTATCTGATATTCATGCTGGTCCTTTTTTTGACCAGGACAGAGTGGATGACTTGGTCAACCAGATCAACTCCATGAACCCCGACCTAATTTTACTAGGCGGAGATTACGTAGATCGGCAGTCAGATTATGTTAAACCAGTTTTTGCATCATTATCAAAACTTAAGGCACCTTTAGGAGTTTACGCTGTTTTAGGAAATAACGATCCTCAATATTTAACCCTAAAGACCATCCCTTCATCAGGCATTACCTACATCGGCAACAAAGGAACTTGGATCGAGTCCAACGGTGCTAGAATTCGTTTGGGGGGAGTGGGCGACTACAACAATGGTAACCAGATCCAGAGCGCCACCACCCAGGAGGCCCAGGCGGGAGATTTTGTTATACTACTATCACACAATCCAGACTACTTCCCTAAGGTAGATAAGTCCAAAGTAGATCTAGTTTTATCCGGACATACTCACGGAGGTCAGGTAACACTTTTTGGACTTTGGGCACCGGTTGTTCATTCTCGCTATGGAGAAAAGTATCGTACGGGTGTAAAAAAAGATAAAAACACTACCATGATAGTAAGTAATGGGATTGGAACAGTAATTATGCCGGTACGCTTCTTCGCACGTCCCCAGATAATCATTATTGACCTTAAAAGGAAGAATTGATAAATTTTAAACAAATAATATAATAGTTATCTAAGAAAAAAGTCCATTAAAGCATTATGGAAATTAGTATGAAACTCAAATTTCTACATAAACTTTTGATTAGCTGTCTTTTAATTTTAATATTGGCTTTATTATGTTTCTACTATGCATCTAACTACGAGAAACACTTACAAATCCCATCTTACGGTGCGATTTTATCCAATTATCCTTTAGGAGAAGTAGTACATGTAGAAGGCTCCGTGGTTAATATCTATCCTGACAGTTACAATCTCATCCAGAACTACCAGGGTCTAACATTAATGATAAATGTATTAGGACCGTCTCCTGCACATTTAGGAGACCATGTAAGTCTATTGGGAGTTTTAGGTCCATCAAACCAGATCGTGAAAGTTCAAGAAATTCGTGTGATTTCCGGGTGGAAATGGGAATTTGGGCTTTTAAGATCCTTTCTGGCTCTTATATTCATGGTAATCATCTTTTTTTATTTCTGGAAATTTAATTTTAAAAATTTTGAGTTTAGGAGACGATAGCGTGCCAGACTGGATTGTACATATCGCCGTTGCTTATATTATCTGTCGAATATTATATTTTAAATATCCTGTGTTTAACTCCGCCAACACGGTTCTTGCTATGTTAGGAGCATTATTACCGGATATTGCTAAGATAGGAATGGTAGCTCAATTTTATTCGATTTATTTAGATGATTATTTGTTTTCATTCCACACCCCCTTGGCATCCCTAGTCTTGGCAGGATTACTATCAATCTTTTTTAAAGAAAAAAAGTTAGCTTTCTTATTTTTAGGGTTGGGAATCTTCACTCATTTTGCATTGGATCTGCTTTTGATCCGCGTAGGGGAAGGATATTACCTGTTATTCCCTATTAGTTGGCAGACGTTTCATTTAGACCTAATTGCCCCAGATGATTATAATATTACCTTAGTTGTTCTGCTTGCCGCTTTAGTGTTATATTCCTTGGGACGGTTGTCTCAAAGAAGATCTGAAAAATCGTGACTATGCCCATCAAATTTTCTTTCCTGGTATTAAAATATGAAAAAAAATTAATAATAAAGATATTTTTTTAACTTCTTTCAATTATCTATCCTCAAATTCCTACTGTGTATCCGATTCTGCGGGATTATTACCCCCCACCCGATCTAAAAGATCGCTTAAAAGATGAGTACTATATCACGCAGTGGAACCGTTTTTAAAAGGTTAAGAAGGTTTAAATTCCCTTTTTTATTTTGATAATCCGTCAGATAAATTTGGAGACATGTTTTATGTCTTATTAATACTCAAAGTACAACTTTTATATATGATTATTGTTATTTACGCGAAATATTATTATATAGTATGAATAATCGCAACAAAGCTTATAATGTTAGCATAAAATAATAAACTTGTTCATTCAGTGGAGGGGAACAAATGAAGTCAAAAAATCTTACTAAAATTCAGCCTATTAACTCTATTAATTCAAATTCTAGATTAAGTTCTCCTTTAATTATCATCAAAACAACCCAAGGCCTTTCTTTCACTACGGGGAACGTTTTTGTTAAGGATGTAAGAAAATATTCAAATACGCGCACACAAAAACTCGCAGTCAGTCGGGTTTTAAATACAGATTACACTCATTCCATGAAACATGTTACCTTTTTGCTGCCGGCGTATAACGAAGAACAATCCATTGGCACCTTACTGAGGAATGTGCAGAAATGTCGAAAGTCCAGAGTCATAGTTATTGATAATAATTCCAATGATAAAACTTCAGAGATTGCCAAAAAATCTGGGGCTAAAGTCCTTCGAGAAAGAAAACAAGGCAAATCATTTGCTGTAAAAAAGGGTTTTGAGAATG
>JAUYBK010000023.1 GCA_030693105.1 Methanobacteriaceae archaeon
GACGGCTTAAAGATTCCCGGCGTAAAATTGACATGTTGGACGAGAAGATCATTGAACTCATCGCCCAGCGCACCTTTCTGGCATCAGAGATTGTCCAGGCCAAAAAGGTACTGGATATGCAGATACAAGACCGGAAAAGGGAAGAATATATCCAACAAAAGATACGAGATATAGCCCGGGAGAAAAAAATAGATCCGGCCAGCCTAAGTCAGATCATGAGTATTCTCGCGGATCTAAGCAAAAAAGAACAGAAAAAAATAATTAAGGAGGTAAAAAATGGGTAATATTAGAACCACATTCGTTAAAAGAACTGCTAAAGAATTAATTGAAACTTATCCTGGTAAATTCACCGTTGATTTCGATGAAAACAAAAATTTGGTGCAGGAATTTTCCACAGTAAGTACCAAACACCTTAGGAATAAAATAGCAGGATACGTAACTTGTCTTGTAAAGCAGGGATACGTAAGCCCGCTGATCAGAAAAGAATCCTAATTGGAGGAGGGGATGCCAATTATCGTGGCCAAGTTCGGAGGAACATCCATCGGCGATGGTGAAAGGATCAAGAAAGCCGCCCAGTCTGTAGTTAAAGAGTACATGCAGGGCCGTAAGGTGGTGGTAGTAGTCTCTGCCATAAATAAGACCACTGACGACATCCTGGAAGTAGTGGAGGGGGCTATCGGAGAATCCATAACCGAAAGCCAAATGGCGGATGTGATTTCCATGGGGGAAATCACCAGTGTCCGGGTTTTTGCGTCAACCATAGAATCTCTGGGTGTTAAGTCGGAATATCTGGATCCCCACATGGAAAATTGGCCCGTTATAACTGATAGTAACTATTTAAATGCCAAAATTGATTTCCAGGAAACGGAAAAACGGTCTAAAGAGATTTTTAAACTCTTAGATCAAGGTATTATACCGGTGGTATGCGGATTCCTGGGAAAAGATTCAGACGGTAACGTCACCACCCTGGGACGGGGTGGTAGCGATATAACTGCCTTTTTATTAGGGCACTGCCTCCAAGCCGAGGAAGTTATAATTGTGACCGATGTGGGTGGAGTGATGTCCACTGACCCCAACAAGTTAACTTCCGCCAAAAAGCTGGAGAAAATATCTGTGGAGGAGATGAGGGATCTAGCCACCCACGGCGCCCAAGTACTGCACCCCCAGGCCCTGTGCTACAAGGACCCTAAAATAAACGCCAAAATAATTGGATTTGATCACGGGGACCTTTCTGCTCCGGGAACCGAAATAATCGGCCCAGCGGATAATGAAATGCTTCGCACCACTACCATAAACAACGAACCAATTGCAGTCATTGCCGTGGTGGGAGAAGAGATCCTGACGAAGGTAGGAATCTTAGCCGAGCTGACCGGGGCACTTCAAAATAATAAAATAAATATCTACGGTATATCCACTGGTCAAAACTCCATAACTCTCTTTGTGGATAAAGCCGTAGCCGACACTGCCCACGAGATATTACACGAGGTAGTGGTGGCACATCCCAATATGAGTTCCCTCTCCCTGGGAAGGGAGATATCCATGATAACCGTTAACAGCCAGGACTTCATTGATACTCCTGGTATCATCACCAGAATTACCGAGCCTTTACGTAAAAATAAGATAAATATAGTAGAAATATCATCCAGCCAGACTTCAGTAGTAGTATTCGTGGACTGGAACGATGGTAAACGAGCTTATGAAATGGTAAGGAGTGTCTTGGAATGAAAATGGAAGGAACCACAGTAGCCATGATAACCCCCTTTACCTCGGACGACGAGGTGGACGAGGAGGGGATGCGGGAGAACATCAACTATTTAATAGATAACGGGGTAGAAGGACTACTGGCGGCCGGGACCACCGGTGAGTCAGCTACCATTACCCACACCGAACAGAGAAAGATGATGGACATCCTGGTGGACGAAGTAAACGGCCGGGTCAAGTCCATAGCCGGAGCAGGTAGTAACTCTTCCAAAGAAGCCTTGGGCCTGGTTAAATACGCACAAGATGCTGGTGCCGACGCGGCACTGGTAATCACTCCTTACTACAACAAGCCCCAGCCGCACGGTCTTTATGAGCACTACCGGATGCTTAACGATTCCACCCAAATACCACTAATAGTCTACAACGTCCCCTCCCGGACCGGGACCGATATTGACGTGGAAACCATGGGCCAAGTAGCCCAACTGGACCACGTGGTGGCCATCAAAGAGGCCAACCCTGATATGGATAAAATCTCCCAGGAAGTACAAAAAATAAGACAACTGGGACTGGAAGATAATTTCCAGATCATATCCGGTAACGACAACCTCACTCTGCCCATGATTAGTCAGGGAGCTAAAGGAGTAATAAGTGTAGTGGCCAATGTGGACCCGGCTAGAATGAGTGAGATGGTAAGGCTGGCCCTGGCAGGTGACTATGCTGGAGCTAGGGAATTACATTACGAATTGTATGACTTGATGAAGGTATTATTTGTTGAATCTAATCCAGTACCGGCCAAGGAATCTTTAAAAATGATAGGCCGACCTGCTGGACACGTGCGCATGCCACTGGCTCCCTTAAAGGACCAAAGCGTAGAAAAGATCCGTAAAGTCCTAAAGGACCTGGAACTAATTTAAGTGCTACTTAGGTAGTGCTTAAGCTAGTTTGCTTTTTTACTTTTTTAACTAGGTAATATGATACTGAGGGGAGACGAAAAACATGATTGACGTGGCGGTAACTGGTGCAGGAGGAAGGATGGGATCCATGATCATTAAAACCATCCTCCAGCAAGAGGATATGAGGGTGGTGGCAGCTATTGAAGCCCCTAAAACTCCCATGGAAGGCAAAGACGTGGGTGAAATAATTGGAGTGGGAAAGATCGGGGTTAATATCACCGGTGCAGACCAGCTAGAGATTACTCTAAATGAGAAGAATCCCCACGTCCTGGTGGACTTCACCATAGCCCCTGCGGCGGTTAACAACATTAAAACTGCAGCAGAGAATGGAGTTAACCTGGTGGTAGGGACCACTGGGTTTAGTGAAGAACAAATTGAAACCATTAAAAATGCCGTGGAAAAAAATAATATTGCTGCGGTCATCTCTTCTAACATGGCCATAGGAGTGAACGTTTTATTCAAACTGGTAGAAGAGCTGGCTGGCATACTCCCTGACTACGACGTGGAGATCATAGAAGCCCACCACAAACACAAACGCGACGCACCATCTGGAACCGCGGTAACAGCTTTTGAACTGGTAGCTAAACGCCTGGAAAGAAACCCAGACGAAGTAGGCGTTTACGGTAGGCAGGGATTGGTAGGCGAGCGTACCCGGGAAGAAATAGGAGTGCACGCTGTCCGTGGTGGCGACATTGTTGGTGATCACACCGTAATATTTGCCGGTGAAGGTGAGCGATTGGAGGTCGTTCACCGGGCCCACAGCCGACAGGTATTTGTGAGCGGCGTCATCAAGGCCCTTAGATATGTGGGTAACGCTAATAAGGGTAAAATAAGTGACATGGGAGATGTACTGGGCTTGAAAGAATAAAACATGTAGTGGAAGATGAGAATATTAATAATCATAATTAGGAACGTGTAAAAATGGTAAATGTAGGCGTATTAGGAGCAACAGGAATGGTGGGGCAGCGATTTATAGAACTCTTATCTAACCACCCCAAATTTGAAATTACAGCCCTTACAGCATCAGCCCGATCAGCTGGTAAAAAATACCCGGACGCAGTAACCTGGCACTTGGACAGCCAGATTCCAGAGGCAGTACAAGATATGGTAGTGGTGGAAACGGACCCTGGCCAAGTTAAAGATGTGGATATTGTCTTTTCCGCACTACCCACCGAGCACGCTGCTATTATTGAACCTAAATTTGCAGCCGCAGGAATGGGGGTAGCCTCCAATGCCAGTGCCATGCGTATGGAAACCGACGTGCCTCTGGTTATTCCCGAAGTTAACCCGGAACACCTGGAACTCATTGATACCCAGAAAAAAAACAGGGGTTGGGACGGATTCATAGTAACCAATCCTAATTGTTCCACTATAGCCCTGGTAATGACCTTAAAACCACTTTACGATGAATTTGATATCCAGAGAGTGTACGTGTCCACTATGCAGGCGGTATCTGGCGCTGGATATAATGGAGTGCCATCTATGGCTATTTTGGACAATCTAGTGCCCTTCATTGGCGAGGAAGAAGAGAAAGTAGAGATCGAAACCCTGCACCTTTTGGGAGACTTCGACGGAGAAACCGTAACTCCAGCTTCTTTTGGAGTTAGTGCCTCTTGTCACCGCGTACCAGTGGTGGACGGTCATACTGAAGCAGTATTCATGGAGATGGCCGATGATTTTACGGTAGAAGATGTTAAAACAACACTAACGGGCTTCAAAGGGCTTCCACAGAAGTTGAACCTTTACTCTGCCCCGGAAACTCCAGTAATAGTTCGGGAAGAGGACAACCGACCTCAGCCCCGCATGGACCGACTCACTGCTAAAGGTATGGCAGTTACGGTAGGAAGAATCAGAAAAGACGAAGTATTCCCCCACAGCTTGAAGTATGTTCTACTGGGACACAACACAATTCGGGGTGCTGCCGGAGCTTCTATCTTAAACGCAGAACTCATTGCCGAGATAATGTAATTATTTCATCCCTTTTTCTTTTTTTATGGGATTAAACAAGTGGTAATAAGATTATGTTAGATGGACTGGCATTTACGTTGTACAACGTAGATTTGCAACTGTTCTACTTGATTAATCTATATTATCACCCTATCTTTTTAGACGATCTGGTGGCCAACTTTACTCTGGCTGGCATTCTCCCTTTTTGGGGAATAGTCTGCGTTATTTTATTTGTTTCCGGTGGAGAAAAAGGCAAAAAAGTTGCTATTTTAACTTTAATGGCTCTACTTCTATGTTTTACTCTATCTGAACTTTTTAAGTTTTTCATAGCTCGTCCACGTCCTTTTTATGATGTGAAGGCCGTTATGGTCACCACAGAAAATGGATTTTCTTTCCCTTCCGGTCATTCCACCATTGCTTTTGCAGCTTGTACCATATTAGGTCTTGAATATGGATATTTATATTTATTTATATCTTTTGCATCGCTAATAGCACTTTCCAGGGTGTATTTGGGAGTTCATTATCCTTCTGATGTGGTGGCGGGAGCCCTACTGGGAGTCTTTTGTGCCTTTTTGGTTTACAAAGAAAAAGAGGAGATACTAAGGTCCATGTTAAGGTTTAAAAATAGTCTAATGCATAGATTTAAAAATAGATACAGACATAAATCGTAATTGTGATACAAATGGCCTTTTTAAAGGATACTGAGCGAGAACAATTGAGGCAGCTGGTTAAGGCTTGCTTACTAGAAATTAGCAAGTTAAAAATTGAGCTTAAAAAGTGCCAGAAAGAGTCATCTAAATACCAGGGACAGGAAAATGTTGTTTTAGAAAAGTTCAAAGAAGATTTCCAGGAACAACTAATCAAAAAAGAAAAAAATATAAAAGAACTCACTTTAAATTTAAAAAATAAGGATGAAGAGATTGAGGAGCTTCTTAAAATAAAAAAACTATTCCAGGCAGTTACTTCCAAGCCTAAAAGAGACCTAACTTCTTTCCAAACCCAAATATATCTGCTGCTTCCAGAGCAGGAAGATGTCATGGGAAATCTTTACACCCATATCCGGGAGATCGGGTTCCACGAATTGACCAGCGACAATTTTGAACACGCCCTTAGAAACCTGGAACGTAAGGGTTACTTTAAATCAACCGAACGCAGTAATGATATATTCTGGAAAAAAATAGATAGAGATTAACTTATATTTTTTTTATAACATAAGGTGCTAAATTCCTCGTGGGGAATGATTTTTTTTACAGTTTATATTTATTTTATTGGTATTTTAAAATTTATATGGTTAAAACCCATTAAAACTGCCTTAAAAAGGTCCTAAAATATTTAAACTTCTGATTTATCTCTTTGGATAGTAAAGAATCCAACGGGGGTAATACCCTTTCCTGATGTTGAAGGATATTGACATTGGAGATTTATTATTATATTGATCCAACTTTTCGAGCTGCTATTCTGGTAAAAATAGCAATCCAGAGAGCTTATTTTAAAAGAGCGATTTAAATACTATTTTATACCGTCTTAAATCTTAAAAAAGGACTTAAAATGGCCCTTTTTCCAAATTAGAATCAAAAGCTTTATATGTCATGTAATAGTGATCTTTATTTATCCAAAATGTCCTGGAGTTGCCCCGGGGGGTGCTCTAGGACATGGAGGCGGTACCATCAAGCGGAAAAAGATAACTAAACTGATTTTAGCTTTTGCCATATTTATTTGCTTTATTTCTATATCGGCAGGTTTTGATGGTCAAACCAATGAGAATACCGACTCCAAAGTTGTTTCTACAGACAAAAGTCCCGTTATCGCTGGTGGTGAAAACAATTATCCCACCGTCAATGCGGCCCAACTCAGATCTTACAAACGGACTCTCCGAAGAACTCCGGTGAGAAGTTACAAGAGAACTTACAGTAAAGTTCGTTATGGTTACAAAATGGTTAAAGTAAAGGGCAAATGGAAAAGAGTACGCTACGCTATACGTTATGCATCTGCCCGTCCTGCTGCAGCATCTGCACCATCAGGGCCGGTAATTGATGCTCCTATGGAACGCTGTATGGTGTCCACCAGAAACTGCCAGGCCAATGATCCCAACATCCAAAACCTGGCTTATGAACTGACTACTCCTCCACCAGCTAACGAAACCAACACCACGGTAGAACCATACTCTAACTATCAAAAAGCTTACAACATCTACGAGTGGACCGAGAAAAACGTGGAATATTCATGGTACTACAACACTCAAAAAGGAGCTACGGGGGTCTTAAGCCAGAGAACAGCCAACTGTTGTGACATGTCCCATATGGTTGTGGCTTTATCCAGAGCAGCAGGACTTCCAGCCCGTTACCGGCATGGTATATGCACCTTTGTCAGTGGGGGGACCTTCGGCCACGTCTGGGCGGATATATATGTAGATGGAAATTGGATACCGGCTGACGCCAGCAATAACGACAACGACTTTGGAGTTATAAGAAACTGGAACACCAATTCCTGGAGTTTGAAGGGTATATACGCAGAATTACCTTTCTAATTTCCCTTTTTTTTATTTTTAAGCAATTTTGGCCTGAGGTTAATCTGATCGAAACCTTTTTATATAACCTCTAACCCACCTTTGAACACCATAAAACAATGAGGTGATTATGTGGCACAATTAGGCGGACAAGGCCAACAAGTTTTAATACTACCAGAAGGTACATCAAGATTCTTAGGAAGAGATGCTCAAAGGATGAATATTCTAGCCGGAAAAGTCCTGGCAGAAACTGTAAGGACCACTCTAGGTCCTAAGGGAATGGATAAGATGCTCGTAGATGGATTAGGTGATATCGTAGTAACTAACGACGGTGTAACTATCCTCAAAGAAATGGACATCGAACACCCAGCTGCCAAGATGCTGGTGGAAGTAGCCAAGACCCAGGAAGATGAAGTGGGAGATGGAACCACCACTGCCGTCATCATTGCCGGCGAACTCTTAAAGAAAGCTGAAGGCTTATTGGACATGGATATCCACCCCACCATCGTGGCCATGGGATACCGGCAAGCAGCTGAAAAGGCCCAGGAAATCCTGAACGTCATCGCCATCGACGCCGATGATCGGGACACCCTCCTGAAAGTGGCCATGACTGCCATGACTGGTAAAGGAACCGAAAAAGCTCGGGAACCTTTAGCTCAATTGGTAGTGGGAGCTGTTAAACAAGTAGAAGAAAACGGCGACTTTGACAAGGACCACATCAAGCTCGAGACGAAAGACGGAGCTACCATTGATGACTCCAAAATGGTCAAAGGAGTTATTATTGACAAAGAAAGAGTACACCCAGGCATGCCTAAAAAGATCGAAGATGCTAAGATTGCACTCTTAAACAGCGCCATTGAAGTTAAAGAAACTGAAGTAGACGCTGAAATTAGAATCACCGACCCGGCCCAGATGCAGGCCTTTATTGAACAGGAAGAACAGATGATCCGGGACATGGTGGCCAAGATTGACGATGCCGGAGCCAACGTCCTATTCTGTCAGAAGGGAATCGATGATCTGGCCCAGCACTACCTGGCCAAAGCCGGAATCATGGCGATCAGAAGGGTTAAAAAATCCGACATGGAAAAACTGGCCCGAGCCACCGGAGCCACTGTGGTAACCAACATCGAAGACTTATCCTTGGACGATTTGGGAGAAGCAGGATCCGTAGATGAGAAGAAAATCTCCAATGAAGACATGATCTTCGTGGAAGAATGCAAAGATCCAAAATCCGTAACCTTACTCATCAGAGGATCCACTCAGCACGTGGTGGATGAAATCGAAAGAGCAGTGGAAGATGCCATCGGCGTAGTAGCAGCCACCGTGGAAGACGGTAAAGTAGTAGCTGGTGGAGGAGCCGCAGAGATCTCAATTGCCAGAGGACTAAAAGAATACGCCGACACCATCAGCGGCAGAGAACAACTAGCCGTTACAGCCTTCGCTGAAGCTTTAGAAGTTGTGCCTAAAACCCTGGCAGAAAACGCGGGAATGGACAGCATTGACGCATTGGTGGACCTGCGAGCTGCCCACGAAAAATCTTTGTACATGGGACTGGACGTCTTCAAAGGAGAAGTCACCGACATGTACCGGGCGGGGGTAATTGAACCACACCGGGTTAAAAAACAAGCCATCCAATCTGCAGCCGAAGCTGCTGAAATGATTTTAAGAATCGACGACGTTATTGCCTCCAGTGGAACAAAAGAACCAGACATGGGCGATATGGGTGGAATGGGTGGAATGCCTCCCATGATGTAAGTCTAACGACTTACCTCTTTTATTTTTTTAAATTATTTTCTTAATTGATTCTACTTTTTATCCAAAACTAAAAATGATTTATCCTCATAATATAGTTATAAAAAGGAGGTTTTTTAATCATGTTAGGCACCAAAAAATACAAAGATATTAACCCCCAACAAGCCTTTGAAATGATTCAAAAAAATAAAGATAACCCTGACTTTATTTTACTGGATGTTAGAAACCCTCATGATTATTCTGAGGCACACCTAGATGGATCCAAACTCATAAATTACCAGTCTCCTGATTTCGGGCAGAAAATAACTGAACTGGATAAAAATAAAACTTATCTTATATACTGTCGCTCCGGTGTTAAAAGTGTTGCTGCTACTAAAATAATGGCCAGCATGGGTTTTGAAAACCTTTACAACATGGTGGGTGGTATTAATGGTTGGGCTAGCAGTGGGTTGCCTTTAAAATAATAATTTTATTTTTACTTATTTTATAGAAAAAGGTTCTTTTTTTAAAAAAATAGATAAAAGGGAATTTATATTCCCTTTAGTTGGTGAAGATGTGTACCGCAGCAGTACCACCGGTACCACCGATGTTGTGGGTCATACCAACTTCAATGCCGTCAATTTGGCGCTTACCAGCTTCTCCACGAAGCTGCCACACTATTTCTGCAGTTTGGGCTATTCCAGTCGCTCCCAGTGGATGACCTCTAGATTTGAGTCCTCCAGAGGGGTTAACGGGTATTTTACCATCTTTTTGGGTTAATCCTTCCTCCAGGGCGGGTCCTCCCTGACCTTTTTCCACGAATCCCAAGTCTTCAATGGCCAATAATCCGTTTATGCTGAAGCAGTCGTGGACTTCCACCGCTTGAATATCTTTGGGTTCCATTCCTGCCATTTTATAAGCAGTTTTGGCAGCGTGGACTGTGGAGTCAATGGTGGTAATGTCCTTACGGTCGTGTAAGGCAATAGTACCTGATGCCTGGGCCGAAGCCTTGACATAGATAGGGGTGTCGGTGTATTTACGGGCGTCCTCGGCAGCACAGATTATAACTGCTGCAGCACCGTCAGTGACTGGTGAACAGTCTAACAGTCGCAGAGGGTCTGCTACTAAACTGGAATTTAAGACCTGTTCCACCGTGATTTCCATGGGAAACTGTGCCAATGGATTTAAAGCCCCGTTTTGGTGGTTGATAACCGACATTAGGGCTAACTGTTCCCGGGTGGTTCCGTACTGGTACATGTGCCTTTTAGCAATCATGGCGTATAAAGATGGGAAAGTAACTCCCTGTTGGGCTTCCCATTCCTGGTCTGAGGCCGTGGCAATGGCAGGGGTAGGATCAACTACGTCAGTCATCTTCTCCACTCCGGCCGAGATTACCACATTGTGGTAACCAGATGCCACAGCCATCACTCCGCTTCTAAGGGCTAAACCGCCGGAAGCACAGGCTGCTTCTACCCGTGCACAGGGCAGGGGTGTTAGACCGGCATGGTCTGCAATCAAAGAGGCTATGTGTTCCTGCTGGACAAATAAACCCGCAGACATGTTTCCCACGAACATAGCCTCCAGATCGGCACCTTCAATATTGGCATCTTCAATGGCCTTTAAACCGGCCTCAGTAATGAGATCCCTGAATGAAATGTCCCAGAGTTCCCCAAACTTAGTCTGGGAGACTCCGATGATGGCAACATCTCTCAAATATGATTCCTCCATTAAATTTTAATCTTGTGTTAATCCTGCCATTCTCAGTTTTCCCTTGAATTTAGCGTATATAGCGTAGTCCACGTAGGTCTTGTTTTCAATGAACTCCTGTACGGTAGGGGCCAGCTGGCGGGTTTCTTCTATTTTATCCGTGACAGTAATACTAAAAGCATCACTACCTGCTCCTGAACCGTAAGAAACAGCCATAATGCGGTCTCCTGGTTTGGCATTATCTAAAACTGCTGCCAGTCCTAAGGGAGTTGCTCCGGAATAGGTGTTACCTATATAAGGTGTTAAAAGCCCGGTCTGATACTGGTCTTCGTTGAAGCCCAGCTTCCGAGCGGCCCGGATGTAGAACTTACCGTTGGGCTGGTGGAAAACGGCATGGTCGTAGTCTGATGCTTCGGTTCCCATCTTTTCAAATAGGCCCTGGGCCCCGGAGAGAACGTGCTTGAAGTAAGCTGGTTCTCCGGTGAAACGACCTCCGTGACGGGGGTATGGTTTCCCTTCCCTCCGGTAAAAGTCAGGGGTGTCGGTGGTGAAGCTATAAGTACCTTCAAAGTCTGCTAAGGTGTTATATTTACCTATTAAGTAAGCTGCTCCTCCTGCTGAGGCAGTGTATTCTAATGCATCGCTGGGAGCTCCCTGGGCAATGTCTGTGCCTATGGCCAGACCATATTTTACTAAACCAGAATCCACCAGGCCCATACAAATCTGCATACCAGCCGTACCGGCTTTACATGCAAATTCAAGGTCTGCTGCGGTTAGTTCTGGAGCAGCATCCACGGCATTAGCCACAATGGTGGCCGTTGGTTTTACAGCGTAAGGATGGGATTCTGAACCAACGTATATTGCTCCAATATCTTTAGGATTGATAAGAGCCATTTTAAGTGAATTTCGGGCTGCTTCCACCGATATGGTGGCGGTATCTTCGTCAGGTGCCGGTACAGATTTTTCTTCTACTATCAGTCCTCTGGAAATGGCACGGGGGTCGTCGCCCCACACCTTTGCTATTTCTTCTACCTTGATACGATAAGATGGTATGTAAACTCCGTATCCTACAATTCCTGCCATGTAATATCACAACCGTGTTGATTATTTTAAATATTTTAGTTCAACAAGTAAATAATCCTAAATTTCTTTCTTTAAAAAATACAGTGATAAAATATAGTTTAAACACCTTATAGAGTTTAACCCTTCTCCTGGCAGTGTGACCTGCTCCCGCTTTTAAGATGGGATTTATACTCACATAAACCCTTCAATTATTTATAAAATAGATATAATCATAAAAACAATGAATCAGGAAGAAAAGAACGGTCTTAGAATAAAAATAGGGAAATACTTAGATAGAAATACATATTAATAAATTCAAAAACCTCCTACGCGGGGATTCCTAACTTCAAAGGGGCCTATGAAGAGGTTCAAAACTTGAAAAAAAGATGGGAGTGGATTAAATCTAGAATAATATGTTGTGGTCCGGATTCAGCACAGAGGGATATGCAAATACACTTTAAAGCAGGGGAAACTGCTTATTATAGCTTCTCCTAAACTGGAAAAGGGATATTTAATAGTGGATCCAAACAAAACCTATGGTTACGAAAACTTAGCTTCCACCATTGAAGGGGTTTTTAAATTCCGCAAACCCCTTAAAAAGTCTCCACAGGGTTACTGATCAGAAAATTATCTCATAGTAACTCCTCAAAATATGATAAGGATAAATGTAAACTAACAGTAAAGTATTATTTTAAACTACATTTAAAGAATAATGAAAAATAGGGGGATAATTAAAAATGCCAGAAGAGAACATATTAAAAAGATTAAGCCAGTGGGCTGAAAATCAAAAGGAACCCTCAAGGACCTCTTTTTTAGTCGCCATAATTGTGATCATCATTTTTATCTACGTTGTTAACCAGCTACCCTACTGGAACCTATCCTTTATAGCCTCTTCCTGGACCCAAACCTTGTGGATTTTGAATTTTTCATTAATAGTAACCATCATAGGTAATGTTCTGTTCTTATTATACAATCCGCAGTGGTTCCGGAGCCTGGCCCAGATAGTTATGAATGTTTTTGTGTTTTAAGCAATCCAGACTCTTTACAATGTGTTCCCATTTGCCTTAAGCTCCACCATGGCCTTATTAGTTGTTATACTCCTGATATTGATGATGGTAGGGGTTTTAATCGCTATTCTGGTGGAAGTGGTGAAGTTAGTGGTGATTTTAATTCCTTCAAATTAAGTAATCTTTATGAGCATTTATACCTCCTTAAAGTAGCTGTATAATTCGTTTAAGGTCCAGTTTGTAGATATCTCCCAGTCCTTTCATACCGTACTTGCGGTAGGAGTCGGAAGGATCGTAGGAGACTATCATCTCTTCAAATTTCCCTCGGGAGGGCTTACTCCCGGTTTTTATTTCTTCCAATTCCCTAATGCAGTTTCTTAAAATCTCCTCGGCATTTTCTTCCGTTAAAAGGCGATTTAGAATCTGATTATCCTTTTTAGTGGCTAAATCCGCCCCATAAAACTTTTTAAATAGACGGTCTTCTTCTAAAAACCGGTAGATTAAGAGTAGTTGTTCTTCTACTTCTGTGGCTTCTCGAGCGTTCATGGAGGTCTCCTGGTTAAGTATATATAACTCACGATGAATATTCCTCATCCAATAACTCTTTAATATGATCATGTTTTTGTAGGGTAACCTGGAAAAGCTCCTGGAATAGGGAGGGAAGTTTATTTCTTAGAACTTTCAAACCCTCTTCGGTTATACCGCCCCTGGTGGCCACTCGCGACATTAAATCCTCCGGAGACATTTCAAATAATAGTTTAGAAGTACCAAGGAGTGTTTTCACAACCAGGTCTTCTGCTTCTTTTCTGGTTAAATCAGAATTGTCATATCCGGCCCTGGCAAATTCCTGAAATATGAGGGCGATAAAGGCCGGAGCGCAGCTGGTAAGATCGGAGACCACTTCCAAATCTTTTTCATTTATGACTTTCACGTTTCCTATCTTATTAAAAAGGGATTCTACAAATCCAGCGTCTTTTTGGCCTACTTGTTGGTTGTGGCAGACCAGAGAAACTCCTTCCTTAACCTCAGAAGTTAAACTGGGAATAACTTTGCTCACCTTCCCTTTAAACTGGCTTTCAATATTTTTCATGGAAAGACCGGCGGCTATGTAAATAATATGATTATTTTCATCTAGGTTACTTTTAATATCGTCCAGGACCGTTTTCACTTCCCCGGTATTTACAAATAGAAATATTTTTGAACATTTCAAAGCCAAGTCCTTGTTTTTTTGGGTAATCTCAATGGGCGGATAACTCTTTTTAAGGGGTGTTAACTTGGAAATAGTGCGGGTGGATACCACCACCTTTTCAGGGTTAACTGCTCCTGAGAATAGAAACCCCTGGATCAACATGTTTCCCATGCTTCCGTATCCAATAAATCCAATTTTTTTCATATAAACCACTCTTTAGGAATTAATAAAAAACACTATAATGGATTGATTTTCTCTAAATGCACCAGACTTATATGGTCATTGAGTTTTTTTAGTTTCATACACTGAATACCCGAGTTTCTGGTAAATGTAAATGTTTTTTTGGCTTAAATGACCCGTGAACAACTCGAAGTGTGGACATGACTTAAAAACCTTTTTAAATTTCATTAATTAATTTTTTTTCCAGGCCCTGGTTTGATAGTCGGGATGGACCAGGAAACGGCCGATGTAACCGGTTTTCTCATTCTTTAACCTGCCCCGAATCGACCCAACTATTTTACCATTATCTATGGTTTTTAAGAAGGTGTGGTTTTTAAAAATCTTGCTCCGTTTCCTCTAGAGTTGGGGTGATGGGCTTAATAGTGTAATCCTGGCACAATTCAGCTTCGCTCTGGTAAGCTAACTTTTTGCAGAAAATTTCTTTAGCATCCTCCACACCAGCCTGGTTATTTATCATTATTTTCGTCTTCTTACTTTGGTGGGGGAAGCGACCTATTATTTATAGAGGGATATAGTAAGCTAATTAAGATATTTAATTATATTCAATAATTCAAAGGTAAAATTTCTGGTGGTATATTATGAATATAATGGTTGCTTATTATTCCTGGCAGGGGCACACCCGCCAAGTAGCAGAGATGTTGGCTGAAAAGTTAGATGCACAACTAGTGGTAATTGAAGCTGTTAAAGAATCTTCAGTACCTGTTGAAGCTTTGAAAGCATTTTTTGGGATGAAATCTGATATAAAATCTTGTAAAACGGATTTAAAAGAAGTGGATCACCTGTTACTGGCCACTCCAGTGTGGGCCCGCCATTCCCCTGCCTACTTGAATAAATACATCTCCCTTTTAAGTAATACCTCCGGGAAGAGCTACTCAGTGATGGCCGAGATGCGCTCTAAGGGTGCGGATATCACCATAGAACAGATACAAAAAAAGATGGCTAAAAAACAGATGAAGCTTCTAATAACCGGCATAACTCTGGAAAAAGAAGTTAATTCGGGCGAATTTGAGAAAACTGTATCTAAAATGGTGGAGTATCTAAAAGAAAATATTTAAAATAAAGAGGTCTGGATTAAACATTAATCCGTTTTCATACTTTCTAAGCGCTGCCTGAACTCTTTCCGGTGCCTTTTTTCCTCATCAAGGATGTGTTTTAAAACTCCCACCACTTCCTCATCGGGAATATTTTCAATCTGCTGAATGTAAATTTCTATACCGTCGCTTTCTAATTTTATTTGCCTTTCCAGCATGGATTTCAAGTCGTCACCACCAAAATCAAGTTCCTTATGCTCCATGGTGGGCTTTCCACCCCTTTTGGTTATCAGATCAGCCAACCACCACATGTGCCTCATTTCGTCCACGGATATGGCTTCGGTAACCCGGCTGGGGTCGCAGTCTTTCATAATAAAATAATTACGGGTGTAGATCATTGCAGCTTCCAGTTCACGAACAAAATTATCATTTAAAAGTTTGATTATTTCTTTTTGTTCCAATTTCACACCACCAAGGTATTCAATTCAATGGTTGTTCTATTTATCCATCAATACTTCTTCTAACTTTTCCTTCTTGCGGTAGGCCATTCCCTGGAACAGGGCTACCAGATCCCCTTCCTTATCGGTTATTTCCACGGTGTAGTTGGCTATCCGGAAACCTTTAGAAACTTCCCGGGCCGTTGCTGTTAAAACACCGGATTTCGTAGCTTTAAGATAGGATATGTTGGCGTTGGTAGCTACCGTTACTCTTCCCCATGAATTAGCAGCCACGGCAAAGGTAAAATCAGCCAGGGTAAAAAGGGCCCCACCATGGACGGTGCTGATGCCGTTTAAGTGTTTTTCGGTCACTGCCATCTGGGCCGTTGCACTTCCTTTACCTATTTCAAGGAGTTTAATACCATTGTAATCGGCAAAACGGTCTCTTTTAAAAAATTCCCGAATTTGATCCATATTAAACCTCAATTATTGCCTTTTTTTAATACAATAAATCCTATTTTCAATAAAAAAAGGTTAATTCATTATCTACTACTTCATATTATTAAATACTTTTCGTGGTGATTAAAAATGAAGGCTATGCTGTTAAGAGTAGGGATAGATAAAGGCAC
>JAUYBK010000038.1 GCA_030693105.1 Methanobacteriaceae archaeon
TGTTCTGGATAGGCATGAATCATCTCTTCTTCTAATTCTTTTCTTGTATTAGAACCTGCAATAATCTTTAAAACTTTCACGTATATTTTAAGAGATTCTGGCTCCGCATCACAGGGCATTTCCAAGGTCATACAAATATCTTTTTGTTCGAAAAGACTGGTACGGATATAGGGCGACACCGATCCAATAAGTACTCCTTCTTCCAGTTCTATAAGTGGGGGAACACCTTCTAGAGAACGTCGTTCGGGACTGGTAAGCCGGGTATGGTTTTTTTTATGGTAACAGTGTAGTTCAATGTATACTTGTGGTTGGTAGTAGTCAATAAGGTACAAAATCTCCTTTCCAGTTTCTGTTTCGTAGTATTCTCGCTTAAGGGTGCTCAGGTAAGGTGTGGCATCACAGTTGTAGATCACCAACCGACCTTCCTTCACATCTTTTTCATCCAACTGTTCAATGGCACGGACGGTACTTTCACCCTCTTTACCATGCACGCCGCCTACGAACAAGCGGTTAGGAATTTTTCCTTTGTGTATTATATTAAAGTAGCTCAATAAATCACCGCTGTAGATAGTTTCAGGCTTTTAGAAATATAAGGACGGCTTCTCTAACCTGTTTTAACTGGATTTTATTTAGATTTAGATCTAATTCTCCATTTAAATCTTCTGTGAATAATTCTAAATCCTCTAAATCAACTGAATCATTTTTAAGAGCATATCCTTTTGTTTTTTCAAATAAAATAAGGAAATTGTCAGAAAAATCTACAAAATATCTGCGGAGTTTATCGGCTGCGGAGGGATAATCATCTTCCAGTTTTTTTAAGATGCTAAAGCGGTCTTCCGAACTGGCAGCCATTTCCATAACCTTAAGATACACTTCTAAAGAATCATCAAAAGACTCACAAGGCATTTCCAGTATGAATGGAAAATCGTATTTTTTAAAAAATACAGAGCGGATGATGGGTGATATAGAACCCATTAAAACCCCTTTATCCAGTTCAACCAGTGCAGGAACCCCAATTTCTTTTTTTCTATCTTCATGTGTTAGTTGGAAGTGGTTTTGGGGATGGTAGCAGTGTAGTTCCAGATAAATGGAGGGTTGAATTTTTTTAAGCAAATCTAAAATTTCACGTCCGGTGTTGGTGTCGTAGTAACGGCGTTCCAGAGTGCTGATGTAAGTACTAACTGGGAAATTTTGCAAAAACAGCTTTCCACTTTTTATATATTTTTCACTGAACTTTTTCAGGGCATGGATGGTGGTCTGGCTTTCCTTACCGTGCACACCACCCACAAAAAGTCTGGATGGTCCCAGACCTCGATTTAAGGTCCTAGAAAATCTTTTTTCCATATTTTCTAAGTCCCTTCTTCCCATCCCTCCAGATATTCGCATTGTCGGTCTGTTAAGCTATCAATTTTGATGTTCATGGCCTGTAGTTTAAGCCGGGCAACTTCATAATCTTTTTCCTCAGGTGGTTTGTAAACTCCTGGTTCCAACTTATTTTCCAACAGGTATTCTGTAGATAGGGCTTGCATAGCGAAGCTCATATCCATTATTTCAGCAGGATGGCCTTGTCCTCTTTCCCCTGCTAAATTTACCAGTCGACCTTCGGCTAGCAAGTAAAAGCTTCGACCGTCTGCCATTTTGAACTCCTCAATATCGGGTTTTATGAGTTCCTGGGATGTAGATATTTCGTTTAATTGCTTGCTGTTAATTTCAACGTTGAAGTGACCGGAGTTGGCCATGATACAGCCGTCCTTCATAACCTTAAAGTCCTCGGCACTTACTACGTCGATGTTTCCGGTGGCTGTAATGAGAAGATCGGCATTTTGCACTGCTTCCCGGATATTCATGACTCGGTAACCATCCATTCTGGCTTCAAGTGCTCTTATAGGGTCTACTTCGGTTACAATAACGTTAGCACCAAGCCCGTCTGCTCTAAGGGCAATACCCCTACCGCACCATCCGTAACCACAAACTACGACTGTCTTACCGGCAATGAGTATGTTAGTGGAGCCCATTATAGAATCAAAGGTGGACTGACCGGTTCCGTAGCGGTTGTCAAAGAGGTATTTGGTATAGGCATCGTTAACTGCCATCACTGGAAATTCCAGGGCTCCATCGTCGTGCATGGCTCTTAAACGGTGAATACCAGTGGTGGTTTCCTCGCAGGCACCAATGATCTGGTCTAAAATTTCTCGGCGTTCCCGGTGGATGAGGAAGATCATATCTGCCCCATCGTCGATTATGATATCTGGTTGGTGGTCCAAGACCCGGTTAATGTTCTGGTAGTATTCCTCATTGGTTTCTTCTCTCCATCCATACATATGGAGCCCCATGGATGCTCCGGCAGCGCTGGCATCGTCGTGGGTTGATAATGGGTTACAACCGGTCATAGCTACTTCAGCACCTCCTGCTTGGAGTGTAAGTCCTAAATTAATGGTTTTAGGTTCTAAATGCAGGCAGGATCCAATGGTAATGCCTTCAAATGGTTTTTCTTCTTGGAAACGTTTCTTAATATGTTCCAAAACTGGCATGTGCTTTTGCACCCAGAATATCTTTTTTTTACCCTGAGGGGCCAGGGAAATATCCTTCACATCGTAACTCATGATAATACACCTTTTTTTTTATAGTGATAATCTCAAGATAGGGACTCAAAAAACAAGTTTTGAGTTTAACAACAACTAAAATATGATCTCAGCTTCTATTTAAAACTAAATGTTGCAGATTGAATAAAAAAATAACGGTATATTACATATTAAAAGCTTAAAAAACTTTTTTAAATGATAAAATAAATTAAAATGGAGAAATTCTATTTAGAATCTCTCCTAATCTTTTTTCCGGGCTTTAATGGTATTGCACTAAGTCGGGTTTTTCTTCCGTTTTGACTTTTTTCAAAGCTTTTTTGAAGTACTTCATGGTTACTTCCTCGGCGTCGAGGTTATCCCGAAGGGTTAGCATCACCGCTTCCCTGCACACGGCTTCAATATCAGCTCCTACGTAACCATCGGTATCTTTGGATAATTCTTCCAGGTTCACGTCTTTGGCCAGCGGCATATTTTTGGCATGCACCTTGAATATTTCCAGACGAGCTTCTTGGTCTGGGTCGCCCACTTTCACGTGTCGGTCGAACCGGCCCGGACGCAGGAGGGCCGGGTCCATGATGTCTACCCGGTTAGTGGCAGCAATAACTGACACATCTTGGAGTTCTTCCAGACCGTCGATTTCAGTTAAAAGCTGGTTAACCACCCTTTGGGTGACTCCACTGTCAGTGCTGCCTCCACCCCGGGTAGATGCTATGGAATCTATCTCGTCGAAGAAGATCACCGTGGGTGCAGTTTGTCGGGCTTTGCGGAACACTTCTCTAACACCTTTTTCTGATTCTCCCACCCATTTTGAGAGGAGTTCTGGGCCTTTGACTGCTATGAAGTTGGCGTCGCTTTCGTTGGCTACTGCTTTGGCCAGGAGAGTTTTACCGGTTCCTGGGGGGCCGTAGATTAAAACTCCTTTGGGAGGGGTGACACCGAACTTTTCGAAGCTCTCCGGATACTTAAGAGGCCATTCTACAGCTTCCTGTAGTTCCTGTTTAGCAAGGTCTAACCCCCCAATATCGTCCCAAGTAATGTTGGGCACCTGAACCAGAACTTCCCTGAGAGCAGAAGGTTGAATTTCTTTAAGAGCCTCTTTAAAATCGGCCTTCTTGATGATCATCTTTTTAAGGGTTTCCTTAGGTATCTCTTCGTCATCTTTGATATCAGGTAAAACCCGGCGTAATACCCTCATGGCAGATTCCTTACATAGGGATTCCAGGTCCGCCCCTACAAATCCGTGGGTAGTTTCTGCAATCTCGTCCAAGTCCACCTTTTCGTCCAGGGGCATCCCTCTGGTGTGAATCTGGAGAACTTCTCTTCGACCGTCTTTATCTGGCACGCCGATTTCAATTTCCCGGTCGAATCTTCCGGGACGTCTTATGGCCTGGTCAAGGGCGTCGGGCCTGTTGGTTGCCCCTATAACTACTACTTCTCCTCTACTTTTTAGACCATCCATTAAGGTAAGTAGTTGGGCCACTACTCTTCTTTCTACTTCTCCAGAGACCTCTTCCCTTTTGGGGGCTATGGCATCTATTTCGTCAATGAAGATGATGCTGGGTGCATTTTCTTCTGCTTCTTCGAATAGTTCTCTCAACCTTTCTTCGGACCCACCTACGTATTTACTCATGATCTCCGGGCCCTGAATGGCAATGAAATGGGCGTCGCTTTCGTTGGCTACTGCTTTAGCCAGGAGAGTTTTACCGGTTCCTGGTGGGCCATGCATTAAAACTCCTTTAGGGGGTGATATTCCCAGTCTTTCAAAGAGTTCAGGGCGTTTGAGGGGGATTTCGATCATTTCTCTGACCTTTTTGACCTCCTCTTTGAGTCCCCCAATATCCTCGTAAGTAACTTCCACCAGGCTTTTGACGCCTTCCAGTTTTGAAACATCTACTGGTTCGGGTTGTACTTCCACGTCAGTCATTTCAGTTATTTTAACTATTCCTACTGGTTTGGTTGAGACCACAGCCAGCTTTAATTCTCCCATGGGGCTGAAATCGGTGTTTATGTCCCGGAAGAACTCGTCAAACAGTCCTCCTCTCATGGTCTGTTGTTGTTGACGAATGCCAGTAACTATCATGTCCCCCTTGGACATGACTCTTCCCTGAAAAGCGGCTCTAATATCGCCTCTGATCCTTATTTGTTGATCAACTGGGGCTAAAGTTACTTTTTGAGCTTCTTTTACCTGGGCCTTTTGTACTGTAACGTTTTCTCCCAGTGATGTACCTGCATTTTTGCGTATGTAACCGTCAATTCTAATTATACCCAGGCCAATATCTGATTGTGAGGACGCCACCATGGTGGCAGTTAATTTTTTCCCCTTAATTTCTATAATGTCCCCGTCTAGGAGATCCAGCTTTTCCATACACTGGGGATCGATTCTAGCGATTGATCTGCCGACATCTGCTTGTGAAAAGGCTTCTGCAACTTTTAATTTCATTTCTTCATTTTTAATACTAAAACCCCCTTGTTTTATTACATTTAAATGGAGTAAATGTTGCGGTTAAAAATAAAATTTGGTCAACTGCCTGTTTTAGTTAACTTATGTTACTTTAACCTTGTTAATAATAATATATAAAGTTTTCGATAGAATGTTTTATGGATATTAAATTAAGAAAAAAATTCTTTTGAATCAAGAAAAAATAATATTATTCATCTAATTTTGCCGCCAAAACCTTTTAAAAACCTTTCCACATCTAAACGAGTCTCGGGGTTCAGTACCTGGTAACGGATGGTAATGCTCATACAATCAACTGGAACCTGATCGCCATGGTAAACATCCATTACTTCAGTTTCAACTACGCCATCCAGCTTTTTAATGCTAAGGGATATTAATTTAGGGTCAGAGATAGCCGGAAATATAACTGAAACATCGTAGGTCTTAAATGGGAAATTGGTAGTCTTCCACTTAAAAATCTCAGCCAGTGACAAAGTTTCCACGTTGGCCAATTTCAATTTGGTTACCTTTTTACCGTCATTTAAATATAAAAAGACTGGCGATAGTTCTTCTAAGATTCCTACGTGGATGTTACCGGAGTAAATGTGTCTTACACCAACTTCCTGCCCTAATGAATTTTTCAAGACGCTAATTTCTGCATTTAAAGCAGATATAGCCTTATCAGATCGTCCTAAAGATGCTTCCAAGTCGTCTAGGTGTTTAGCAGCTGAACTCATGGCACTTACAAACTCTTCCTGGTTTTCATTCTCAATCATGCCTTTAAGTTCCTGAAACGTTTCTAAAAATGCCTGGTGCGTTATACTTATGTGGCGGTTTTTGGTTTGAATGGAGTAACAAAGGTAAGGGTTTTGGGCCACTATTCTGGCAATCATGTCCAGCATAAGGCTGTAGATGGGGCTTGAAAACTTTCTAGATTCTTTAACATTTACTTCCAGCTTTTGGATGGTGGCCGCAATTGATATGTAAGCAAAATGAGTTAAACCTTGAACGATACTCATCATTCTGTCGTGAATTTCAGGAGTGGTAGAAATAACACGTGCTTTTTCCGATTCCAGAAAATCTACAACGATAGGATACCATTTTCCCTTTTTTTGAGGGGTTAAAACAACTACTTGGCCCTCCAGGGATCTCACTCTGGGACCGAACATGGGATGGCTGGGTAAAACTTCAACACCTTCCGGAGCATATTCCTGCATTAATTTGGCGGGTTCTTCTTTTACTGAAGTTACATCAACCAGTAGGGACCCTTCCTTCATAAGGGGTGCTAACTCCTTAATTATCGAGGCCGTAGATTCGATAGGAACTGCTAAAACAACTAAATCCGATTCTGAGGCGACTTTTTGGTTGTCAGAGGTGTAGGAAACTCCTATATTTTTAGCTGTGGATTTTCCAGTTATTGGGTCCCTTCCTGTGATGGTAACTGTTTGTTCCTTCCCTTTCAGGTAACTGGCAATCCAGTATCCTAAACCTCTGGTACCACCAATAACCGC
>JAUYBK010000041.1 GCA_030693105.1 Methanobacteriaceae archaeon
AGCTTGCCTTTTACATGATATTGGTCATGCCCCTATGTCACATATCGGAGAATTTTTCTTTGATGGAGAAGAAATTAAACAAGAACTTCGCACAAATGGAATAAAAATAGAAACAACAACTCCATTGCATGAAATGATGAGTGTTTTAATTGGAATAACGGTATTTAAGGATGTTTTGAAGGAATATAACTGCGATACAGACCTATTTTTCAGATTAATAACAGGTCGAACACTTGCTATGGAAGGCTGTAGCAGTAGCAAAAACACGCCTGTAAAAGAGGCTCTTCGCTCTATTTTAAATTCTCCTTTTGATGTTGATAAGATGGATTTTGTCCTTAGAGATTCGTCCAGTGCTGGCGTACCTTCATTAGAACTTGATTTAGAGCGAATCATTAATTCTGCATCTTTGGTTTATGATAGAGACAAATTACGTCTTGCTTTTGGTAAATCTGGATTCAGTGTTGTAAGCACATTAGTAGACAATAGGAATTATATGTTTTCATGGATATACGGGCATCATAAAGTTCAATTTCACAATTATGTCCTTACAAGATATATAACCAAATTAAAAGAGATATATCCTGAATTTAGGAATTTTTTTTCTTATCAAGCAGTGGTAGGAAATTGTGAAATAGGTTTGCCAATTTTAAAAAAGGTTTCTTATGTGGACGACCATGATTTATTTAGTATCCTTAAAAATGCACCTTTTATTAATCCTGAATTAAAGATATTCTCAGAGCAACTTTTTAATAGGGACCCTTACAAGCCATTATGGAAGACTAAAATAGAATTTGATGAAATCAAAAAAGACAAATTCAGTAGTAAATTAGAATATATAATCCTCCACATAGACTCCCCTGAATTTACAAATGAATTTGTAATGGGTATTGATGGTATTGATAGCGATGATATAATTTTATTCAAGTGGTCATCTAAAGTAGTTTTCCCTTCTCCGATTTCCAACCCCGTATATTTCTTTTTGGATTTGCCGGGTGAAAAAAGAAAAATTAAAACATATGAAGAACTGTTTGTACCAGGCAGTAGTGGTATTCCGCGTTCACAGACAAGTACAGACAAAATTGAAAATCAGATGTTTTATGTTTTTATTAAAAAAGAAAAGTTTACACCTGAAATTCAAACAAGAATAATAAATAAATTTTCCTCCTTATAAATATACAGTTTATTTTTTATGAGATATTACATCTGAAATATCCAAATCATGGACGAAAATAGGGATAGCGTCCATTTACAAACAAAACTTGCCCGCACCGACAGATAACATGGCGGAAAAGACTGACGTGCAAACCCTTTGGGCTTCTTTTGCAACGGAGACGTTATATGACATTATTCGATAAATAGAAATAAAAGAGGTTATTTTAAGTGGGTTCATATTGTGAGCTATATATTAATGAGTGCCCGATTTACGATAGTAAAAGTTATGTCGATCCTGCAGTAATGACTATTTTTAGAGAGAGCGACAAAAGAGTTTATAGCCGAAAAGTATCAGAACGCAATCAATATTATTGGGGGCATCTCGAAAAAGACGATGAAACTGAAATTGCGTACCAATATGCAAATATAGTAAGAAACATAAAACAACGCCTCGAAATAATGGGATTTACCCTTAATAGGGTTAAGAATGAATTTGATTTATTAAAAAAGCAAAAGATTGAGGGATTACATTCTAATTTAGAGGAAGCTATTAAAGATTTAGAAGCTATATGGGAAGAGGAGCTTCGCCTTCTTGAAAGTAGTTCCTTTGACGATTTTTTAAGTTCGTTTAAAGAAATAATAGATCGGAAACTATTTCTATCAAGTCGATTATCAGATAACGAGAAACCTCTTATCAGATATATTATTGGTAACGAGGGTGCGTTTTACCATAACTTCCCTTGTTATGATTTTCGGAGTTTTTTACGCGCTGTTTTGGAAGTTAGTCCTGAAGAATCTCTTGTGGTTCAGGATATTACAGAGTTAGTTAACGCAGGCTATTACGATCCCGACGATGAAGTCTGCGAATTAGCAATCGAGGAGTTACTGGGTGACCCGATAAGTGAAAAAATAATTATACTTACGGAAGGTTCTACTGATAAAAACGTATTAGAGAAGTCTCTTAAACTTTTATATCCGCACTTGGTTGGCTATTATTCATTTATGGATTTCGGGATTGCCAATGCATCAGGCGGAGCAAGTTGCCTTGTATCCACCATTAAATCTTTTGTTGGATCTGGAATAGGTAATCGTATTATTGCACTTTTCGATAATGATACCGCTGCTAAAGTTGCAATAAAAGGTCTTAAAAAAACAATAATACCTCAAAATATAAAAATCTTTAACTACCCAGATATTGAAGTGGCCAAGAATTATCCTACATTAGGGCCGAGTGGAATATCTAAGTTAAACATTAACGGTTTAGCTTGTAGTATTGAACTCTACTTCGGGAATGATGTTTTAGCTCAACCAGATGGGCAATTGATTCCTATTCAATGGAAAGGGTATGATGAAAGTATTAATCAATATCAAGGCGAATTATTGCGAAAGCAGGATCTGCAAAATGCCTTTTTTGAAAAATTAGATAGGTGTTTCAACAATAATAATCTTTTAGAACAAGCAGATTGGTCTGGTATGAAGTTAATTCTTGAAGTAATATTTAAGGCTTTTCAAGAATAAGAAAGGCGACCAACGGCATATAACACGCTGCATGAGTAAAATGAAAAATGCTCTGCACATCACATGCAACGGAAACGTTATCCGCTCATTGCAGGAACGGGAAAAGAGATATGCATACATCTGCAATGATTTTACCCTTGCAATCTATGACTACAAGAGAAATCAGATGACCTTTCAGGTGTCAAAGGCTTTTTAGCAAATCAAGAAATAACGCCGTTTCAACAAAA
>JAUYBK010000033.1 GCA_030693105.1 Methanobacteriaceae archaeon
TATTTGCCAAATATGCTGACGAATCCTACCATATTGGGGGTCCGTCCCCTTCCGATAGTTACCTGAACATTCCCCACATTTTGGATGCTGCGGAAAAGTCAGGAGCCGATGCCATACACCCCGGATACGGTTTTCTGGCTGAAAACTCCCAATTGGGTGAAGAATGTGAAAAAATCGGTTTAAAACTTATCGGACCCAAAGGATCCGTTATTGAGGCCATGGGAAGTAAGATAGAATCTCGAAAGCTCATGGAAAAAGCAGGAGTCCCGGTAATACCCGGTAACAACAAAGGTGTAACCGATGCGGATGAAGCCCTGGAAATAGCCAGTTTGATTGGTTACCCCGTGATAGTTAAAGCCTCGGCAGGAGGCGGTGGTATTGGAATGCGAACCGTTTATGAGGAGGACGAACTGGTAAGGGCTTTAGAGTCCACCCAGTCCGTGGCTGCTTCGGCCTTCGGAGACTCCACAGTATTCATTGAAAAGTATGTGGAAGAACCCCGCCACATCGAGTTCCAGATCTTAGCCGATACCCACGGCAACACCATCCACGTGGCAGACCGGGAGTGCTCTATCCAGCGCCGACACCAAAAGCTCATTGAAGAATCACCTTCACCGATCATGACTGACGAACTGAGAGAAAAGATGGGTGCGGCAGCCATCAAGGCTGCATCATCAATTGACTACACCAACGCCGGGACCGTGGAATTCTTGTACTCCCATGGCAAATTTTACTTCCTGGAGATGAACACCCGGATCCAAGTGGAACACCCCATCACCGAAATAGTCACCGGAGTGGATCTGGTGAAAGAACAGCTTAAGATCGCAGCTGGTAGCGAACTTAACTGGAAGCAAGAGGATATTCAAGTTCGGGGACATGCTATAGAGTGCCGTATAAATGCAGAAGACCCCCTGGCAGACTTTACACCCAACCCCGGTAAAATAACCGGTTACCGATCCCCGGGCGGCCCCGGAGTGCGGGTGGACAGTGGAGTATATATGAATTACACCATACCACCCTACTACGACTCCATGATATCCAAACTCATTGTATGGGCCTTCAACCGGCCGGAAGCCATAAACCGGATGCGCCGGGCACTTTCCGAGTACGTTATTTTAGGAGTGAAAACCACCATCCCCTTCCACAAGTCCATGATGATCAGCCCCCACTTCCAGGAAGCTAAGCTGCACACCCACTTTGTGGACCTGTACAAGCAGGAAATCACCGAGAACATGGAAAAGATTATCCGGGAAGATAAAAAGATGGTAGACCGCCTTAAATCTACCTTCTTACCCTCTAAAAAGGTAGCCGCAGTTTCAGCCGCAGTAAACAGCTACTTAACCCATTCAGTGGCGGGTAAAAAATAATGGCTGGTGGTAAAGATGGTTAAAAAGAAGATTCTAAAAATCCTCTACAAGAAGAAGGGAATGTATTTGAAAGAAGAAGAAGTTACTTCCCACGCAGGAATAACTGCTGAAGAGCTTAAGACTGAAATCGAATCTTTGAAAAGCGACGGTTACCTCATTGACTCGTCTCCATCAGAAGGGTATCGTCTGGTAAAATCTCCAAACCTTCTTTTACCCTACGAGTTGCAGAGAGAACTGAATACAGAGTACATTGGTCGAAACATCCACTACTTCCCGGAGGTGGACTCCACCAACGAAGTGGCCAAAAAACTGGCAGAAGAAGGAGCAGTGGAAGGCACCCTAATCATTGCCGAAAGTCAAAGTAGGGGACGGGGCCGTCATGGTAAACGTTGGCTTTCTCCAGAAGGGGGAGTGTGGATGACCATCATCCTGCGACCCGACATACCACCGGTTAAAGCCCCCCATTTAACCCTGTTAACGGGAGTGGCCGTGGCCCAAACCTTAAAGAACGAATTTCAACTGGACGTGGGGATCAAATGGCCCAACGACATCCTCATTGGTGATAAAAAGGTGTGCGGAATATTAACTGAAGCTGTCGCCGACCAAGGAGAACTGAACTACGTGGTGGTGGGTATTGGTATCGACCTCAACGTGGACCTGGAACTATTCCCTCCTAAACTTCGGGAAGGTGCTACTTCACTGCAATTCGAGCTTGAAAAAGAAGTATACGGTGTGGAACTGGTGCAGATATTTCTTAAAAACTTTGAAGATATCTACGAAAAGTTTAAGGAGGATAAGTTTCCCGAGATCCTTTCCCAGTGGCGCCAGTTATCTAAAACCATTGGAAAAAATGTGGAAGTCCATAAAAGGGGACGAGTGGTACATGGAGAAGCCGTGGGAATTACTAAAGACGGTTTTTTAATACTGGAGCTGAAAGACGGGACCCTGCGCAAGGTACTATCGGGAGAGTGCATTCACCGGGAGACCGGGTGATGGTAGTGGGGCAGGTTATTCAAATGAAAAAATAAAATTACTCCACTGCTATTACTGCCGAACCATCATTTTTTTCTTCAATATGAAATCGTTCCCCCATGATCTTCTCTCTTACATAGATGTTGGTCCGGGTGTGGGGAGTAATCTGGGCTACTTTAACCCGTGAACTGGGAGATAGGTAAGGGATTATCTGGTCAGAAAGGTAACGGTCCAGGGGTGCACCGCGCTGGATGTGATATAACAATTCATGGGCAGCTTCTTCTCCAACTTTTTCAGCTCTTTTACCCCGTTCTCCCAGGGCACTTCCCCCTACTCGGCCTTCACCTTCACTCCACAGAACGATGCCTGACCCCGCACCCCGGGCCGGGCCAGTAACTTCTAAATCAATCTGTGCCTGGTAGCCCGCTTTAAGGAGCGTCTGTTCGGCACCTTCGGCCTGTCTTTTTGCCACGTGGGATGGCAGGTTAGTGGCGTGGGAAACTCCCCTTATCCTATTTACCACTAGTTTATCCAGTTTTAGAATTTTAGGTTTTGGGAGGGGACTGATCAGCATGTTGGTCTGGCCCCCTCCCCGGGGGTAGTAACCTCTTTTTTTGATTTCTATACTGGCCTGATATCCCCCGAGGTTCAAAAGGGGTAGAGTAACGTTTTTCAGGTAATCTACGGAGGGAGCCCAGCGAACGTCGGTTCCACCATAAACAGTAACATCTACCGCTTCTTTGGCCCCCATGGCAGGGATCATAACTGCTTGGAGCACTAGACTAATGCTACCTGCAGTTTTGATGTCCAAATCCCATTTTCCACCGTTTAGTTCATGGGGACAGAAGGTAATTTCCTCAGAACCAAGTTCTAGTCCTTCTACCTGAGCTTGACTTATGAGACTTACTGCTTTAACGGCCTGGAGGTGCTGGGGCATGAGCCCCGGTTGGGGGCGATGGGCGCGTATTTTCTTAACGTGCACCGGTATCCCGGTAAGGGCAGATAAAGCCGTGGAGACTCTTAAAAGACCTCCTCCACCTTCACCATAGGACCCGTCAATTTCAATCATGAGTTATCCCCTAAAAAAAGTATTTTTTATTTAAAATAACCTTAAAATGTTTTTTCCCCGTATACCATGTATTTATCCATAAAGCACTCTACGACATTTATCCAGGTCACCTGCAACTTTCAGTAGACTGTTAAAAGCGTTCAGAAGACTTTCCCGGATGACTTCATTGGTTAATAGTCCTGCGTCAGGGGAGGCCAGGTCCAGACGGATGGTGGCTGAAGCACCCGGCATTCCCACTGCAGGAATGGTTAGGATGTGTTCTTCTTTCAAAAGAAGCATGGCCCATAGCATTGCTGCTTCATCTTTGGTTAGATCTGTTAGTGTTGATCCTCGAGATTTTAAGGTTTTAAAGAGTGATTCTGGAGTTATCATCACCCCCGTGGGGGTTTTTTCCACGCCGGGTAAGTGAGGACCAAGAACGGAGTAAAGTTCATCCTTCCTTTCCATAGCCTTGGTGAGATTTTCGGGGTTGAACTTCTCCAGTGCCCGAGCCATGGCTGCCAGGAGAGGAGGTTGAGCTTCCAAGCCAAACTGGTGAGCTTTAACCGTTATCTGGTCAATTAGATCGGTTTTGCCCGCCATTAATCCACCCCGGGGCCCTTCCATGAGTTTGTCAGTACTAGTGATGAC
>JAUYBK010000050.1 GCA_030693105.1 Methanobacteriaceae archaeon
GGGTTGCCATTTTTTTCACATAAATTAGTTATTAGGAAGTTCTAATGTCCTTAATGACTTTTCCTTCTTTTAAGACCAGGGTGATATTATCCGGATCGCCCAGGGAGTCTATGTGGGCTAGAGGGTCTTTTTTACTTATAACCACGTCAGCTAACTTGCCTTTTTCCAATGTGCCAATTTTATCTTCCCATCCCAAAAGTTCAGCGGCCCTTATTGTCCCTGCTTGCAGAGCTTCCATGGGGTTCATTCCTATTCCACATAACAGGGATAGTTCACGCAAGTTCTGACCGTGAGGCCCCACTCCCGAGTCGGTCCCCATGGCCATCTTCACGCCCGCGCGATAAGCGACTTTCATATTCTTATTAAGAGCTTTACCAACTTTAGCAGCGTCTTCTTGCACGTATTCTGGAAGTTTACCTGCTTCTTTTTGGTTATGTTGATGGACTAAAAGAGTAGGAATCACCCAGGCATCTTTTTTAAGAATCAGATCAATGCATTCCTGGTCCAGGCAGGTCCCGTGTTCAATGGATTTGATGTTGGTATTTAGCGCGTTTTTTATACCTTCTTTTCCGTGGGCATGGGCCATAACGCTTATATTACGGTATGCTGCTTCTTCCACAATAACCTCCAGTTCTTTCCGGGTAAATTGGGGATGCTCGGGGCTGTCATTGGCACTCATGACCCCTCCGGTGACCATCACTTTCACCACGTCTGCTCCGGAGCGTAAAACTTCTCGAACTCTCTTAAGAACTTCTTCCGGCCCATCACAAACCGAATCTGGTAATCCGGGGTAGCGAGTTTTAACGTCGTTGCCGGACTTCATCATCAAATCGAAATGCCCACCGGTAATGGAAAGAGGCATTACGCTAATTTGAAGTCGCGGTCCAACTATCAAATCTTCTTCAACTGCTTTTTTAACTCCATAATCAGCCATTCCCGCGTCTCGGACGGTAGTAACTCCTGCCTCCAGAGTCAAGCGAAGATTCTCCACGGCCTGATAGAAATAGAGAGAAAGTGGAGTTAAAAGAGGGTCTTCGACTCTAAAACCGTTGAACATAATGTGGACGTGGCAATCAATGAACCCGGGAAGGATGAATCCTCCGTGGGCATCAATTTTCTTTAAATCACTTTGAGGCATTTCAAGGGATTTTAAAGAACCCGAATCTAGTATAACGTTTTCTTCGATTAACAATCCCCCGTCTGGGATCGGTTGTTTTCCCTTACCATCAATCAATGTTCCGTTGTGAATTAAAATGTAACCCATTGAACATCACCTGTAATTATCTAAAATCATAACTGCAACTATAGTTAATATTAATACTCATACCTCTTATTTTCTTCTACAATCTTCACTATTCCGTAGGGGCCGCTAAAAATAAGGAATACTTTTCTTATAGGAAATCCAAAGAACTAACTACAAAGATTTACTTGTTTAAAGTGGTGTTTAAATGGGTAAAATGCTTCTTAACCAGTACGAAAAGCCAATACGGGATCATTATAAAATACTGGGGCTTAGCTGGGCCGGTTGGGTATTCGATTTTTACGATCTCATTCTGTTTACTTTTTTAATTATTCCCATAGGTAAAGAGCTACAACTTTCGCAGATAACTTTGTCCTATGCTTTGGGTGTTTCTCTGGCCGCCACGGCAGTGGGAGGGGTGATATTTGGTATATTGTCCGATCGATACGGACGTAAAACTGTTTTACAACTTACTATTGTAATTTATAGTCTGGGAACATTCTTATGTGGACTGTCCACCAGTTTAGAATCGCTGATACTATTTAGAATTATCACGGGTCTAGGTGTGGGTGGTGAATGGGCCACCGGCCAGACTTACATTGGAGAAACATTTCCTGCTAAACTACGGGGGCGTTACGGATCTTTAATGCAGACCGGCGCTCCGTTAGGGATACTACTGGCGTCAGTAGTGGGTGGCTTTTTAACACCAGTCATCGGATGGCGAGTCAGTTTCTTTTTGTCCATAATACCTGCTTTTATGGTCATATTCATCCGACGTGGTTTACCTGAATCCGATGTGTGGCTTTTGAAGACCAAAGAAGGTGCTAAAATTGCTTCAGATACTTTAAACAGCGGAGTTTCAAAATTTTTAGCACTATTCTCCCGGGAACACCGTCGAATGTTTTTACTGTCACTGGTTCTGGCTACTCTGGGCTTATCTGCCTACTGGTTCACTTACTCCTGGATGCCGGATTATCTGTACTTGGAAAGGCACTTTTCACTCACCAAATCTGCGGTGTGGATAATAATAACTCAACTGGGAGGTTTCCTTGGATATTTCTCTTTTGGCTACGTTGCCGACAGATTAGGACGCCGACCGGCCTTTACCATTTACACCAGTCTTATGGCGCTGGGACTAGTCATGATCACCGCTCTCTGGGACTACGTGGTTGGCTACCCATCCGTAATCTTGGGATTCATGTTCCTGGTTGGATTCGGCACCGGTTTCTTTGGAGGTTTTGGACCTTTATTTTCCGAGATATTCCCCACATCTATACGAAACACTGCTACTGGATCTGCTTTTAACTTAGGTAGGGGGGTTCAATTCTTTACTCCGGTTGTAATAGCTTTAATAGCTCAAGTTTACTCTTTGGGGGCGGGGATATTCTTAGCGGCAATATTTGCTCTGGCTACGGGAATATGGATATGGACCTTCCCCGAAACGAGGGGCAGGGAATTGGAAGAGTTGGAGGATTGAGTTGTAAAGAGTAGCAAAAATTGCATAATCATCTGCTTTTAAGGTTTTAACCTGAGAATTAAATGGGAAAGCATATATAAATACAATTAAGAGTTATGGTACTAATCGTCGGTATCATTATCAGCGCCATCCTCGGTGCCATTGGTGGGGCCATCGGAGCCTTGATTAAAGGAGAAGCTTAGGTTTTTTTAAACCATTTTTCCTATTTTTTTTTATTTTTAGAAATCCGGAGCACTATTTTTTTAAGGATGTTGATTATAATAAATTCAGAAATCTAAAGGTAATGAGATTATGATCGACCAAAAATCAGTTATAATAGGAGTAATACTCGGAATGGTGCTTCTATTTGTATTAGGCTATGCAATTCCCAGTTTCAGTGGCTTTACAGCTTTAATACTAGCTGGAATTCTGGTGGGTTATTTGGCCAACCAGGATCTAAAAAACGGCGCAATTCACGGGGCCCTGGTGGGTCTTTTCACGGCAGCGCTAACCATGTTAATATTGATCTTACGTACTGGAGGTTCTCAAAAGATTGCGGGCCTACTTCTGATATTAGCTTTGATTACCAGTGGTAGTTAAATCATCTTGGCCATGGTTGGTGGACTTTTAGGGTCCATGATCAGAAAAAGCACGGATAAGGGTACTCCCTCCCTGGACGTTATTAAAGAAGATGTCCCTGGAACGGATGAAGATTTAAAAGAATGAATTTAGAGACTCTAAACATGTTCAAGGAGGGATATAATGATTAATTGGAATTCAGTAGGGGTAGGTGCGCTTATAACTGCAGTTTTGACCATAGTGTTCTCTATAGCTTTCTTCCCCCTGTTCTTTTTGGGCCCTATTATTGGAGGTTTTGTGGCGTCCTACATTGGCCGGGGAGACAACCAGGACGGAGCCATGGACGGAGCCATTTCAGGGATAATGGGAGGGTTAATAATAGGTTTATTCTATCTTTTAGGGTTTGGGGCTATAAGTGTCATTATAGGCCTGGTATTCCCCGATGCAGGAATAATAGCAGGGACTATTAGTGTTATTCTGGGAGTTTTCATCACCTTCATGGCCATAATCATTGCCGGAGTTTTAGGGGCTATTGGCGGAGTTTTAGGGGTGCTAGTCCGCGAAAACGGATAAAACTAACTTTTTATTTTTATTGTTTCAGAATCAGCGTCTACTTCTACCCGGTCACCAGTTTTAAGTAGCTGAAGAATATCAGCATCAGGCCGGTCTACCATGGGAACGCCAGCCATTATAGCACCAGTGGCTATTATAGGCTCAGCTTCTAACGCTAAAATTGCAAGGGGGGCGGTATGGTTCTTGGCCATCTGGAATATCACGTAAGAACCTACCGTAGATCCTTTGCCCGAGGGGATAACTAAAATCTTATCTTTAACATTCTGCTGGTAGAGTTCATGTCCCTGGTCGATTACCTTTCCCGTATTGGGATCTACTCCTCCCAGGAAACTCAGAGGTTGTTTAGTTAATATTACTGAGCCTTCGACTTTTCCTTTAGAAATCCGGCGACATTTAATGATATTTTCCATGTTTACCTCTAAAAAAAATAAAAAAATGAGAACTTTAAGTCCCAATTAATCCAGTTCTATTTCTACACCACCGATTTTTGGCCTTAAAAAGTTGTATATGGCGGCCATTATGGCGTAGAGTATCAAAATACTAAGGAAATTTCCAATGATGTTGCCGATTAGATATCCGAAACCTAATAATATTTCTCCAGAAATCAGGTATCCTGCGAAGGAGGGCAGAGAGAAGATCAAGTTAACAATGGTCAAGACCACGGAACTTATGAGGGCCAGGGGTAATGCGGGTATCTTTTTTATTTCACAGAAACTGTGACTAGCATCTTTAAACTTGAACTTCACCCCCCCTATTTTGGGGGCGATCAGGTTGTAGAATAGAGCTGTTAATGCCATAGATATGAAACTGGATATGAAAACAATTATTGGGACTCCAATAACTAGTATAACCGCTATCACTGCTCCGAATGTACCTATGCCTGATATTTCCGGCATTTCTGCAACGTTACTGAGGGATGCAAGACTGGCGCCCTGGAACAAAATAGCAAGTAAAGGCCCGATTATTAGCATTGCCAGCAAGGTTAGTACAGTGTAGATTAGAGAAGT
>JAUYBK010000035.1 GCA_030693105.1 Methanobacteriaceae archaeon
TGTTCAAATTCCATTTCCCTGTCTTTCATTTTCAACAAAAAACTCATCCACAAAGAATTCTTTCCCCATCCATCATGATCTTCGATGACCGAAACAAACTGCGACGATTTCAGAGTTCTCGGATGCTACAAAACCTTCAAAACCGGATTTTTAAAAAGTTCATTCAAATAATTTCGGGTTTGATCATTAGATACTCACTCATCGTACCATGGATCGGCTAAAATACTTTTTTGAATAGGTCTGCACATTCATCTAGATATTCTAAAGTAAATCTGCGGATATATATCCTAGAGAATTTCTATTAACCCCATTTTTATAGTTGTATGATTATTTTTCATTTTTGAATGATTTCTATTAAACATTTTAAGATGTTCTTATCGATAAAAACTCCCGTTAAGGCTTTATTGATATTATTAATTATTTTATTATTTGTATTCCTTCTCAATTTTAGAGGTTTATAGAAATTCTCCCTATTATTCGTGTAAATTGGTTCTGTAATCTCCTCTAACCCATCATTAGGAAAAAAAATAAGACCAGTGATCGGAGAGGAGACTTTGTGCAAAATGTTCTTTTTGCGGTTTTAATAGACAAATTAAATCCATCCTTTTTTTTGTGTTATGAATATTTTATGAAAGTTTAACCCTAATTAAAGCCCATCTTGGTTAAAAATAAATTCAGGATTTTTTTTAAATATGAGGAATAGCTGATTCAGGAGAAAATCAAATTTTTCAAAATAGAAAAACCGGCTTTGTCCATAGTGTCTATTAGAACATCTTCAGGAGTATAATGGCCAAAAAGTCCCGTAAAGTTAAATTCTTTCTTTTTATAATCAATAATGGCTACTTTACCATCATTTTTTAGAAATTTTTTTATGTTTTTAAAATAATCAATCGGTTCAGGTAGATGGTGGAACACATTTCTTAAAAACAAGAGGTTCACATTATTTTCTGGCAAATTTACCCCATTTTGGTTAGCCAGTACAATTTCTATATTATACATCCCCTTTTTTTCTAATTATCAGCTATAAAATCAAGAAACTTCTGTTGGACATCAATAGCATAGACTTTACCATTTTTTTCCCACCTTTTTAGAAAATTCTGAGGTAAAATATCCCCCACCAGACCCTATATCCCCTATAACCATTCCATTTTCTAGATTAAGATTTTTTATAATCTCAGCCGACTATTTATTGGATGAACAGCTTCTCGGTTTAGAAGTTTCAGTCGTAAACTGTGAACAGTTTAGACCTTATTATTTTTGTAGTGACAACCTACTAAATCAGTAACTCCATATTAACCGCACCTTTTTCTCCTCCAAACCAGGGTATACTCTTTTTATTGAATTTTTTGAAACAAAACCTCTCATACAATCTTAATGCACCAAAATTATTTAGATCTACAAGCAGTACTGCCCTTTTACTTCCACTTTGACGGGCTAATTCCACTCCCTTCTCTAGGATAAAGGAACCTATCCCCTGACCTCGGCATGTTTCATCCACGGCGATTATTGCCAAATAATAATCATCATCATCTAAATCCGACAGGAACATTCTATCCAATAAAGATATAATGAAGAATTTCAGGCTGTCCAAAATGCTCAGACATTTGAAAATTATCTTTAATTCATCAAGAATATTCGGATTTTTCCCCTGGTTAATTACCAATACACCTAACACCCACTCATCATCATCACAGACTACATAAATCTGTTCGTGACCCAAAGTATTGCCACCAGCAAGGACTAGCTTTTCAATTACTTCTGCAGTTCTGGCTTGGTCTCCATAAAAAAAATCAAAAGTATCTGTATCGGCTTCGTAAATCAATTCAGCCACCTTTCGCGGGCTATGTTTATTTACATCCATCTTTTTAAGTTTCATTTCCGGCTTACCAACTATTTTTATGACCTTAATTATGATATTAATCGCTTACATTACACTTGCAATGTACGGTACAATTGAAGGTAAGTATGATTTAAAAAATATTATACCCCGGTTCATATAAATTAAAAGTGTATGGAAACCAAAAAAATGGTGTTACTGGACATTGACTACGTCACCGAAGGCGAAAAAGCAGTTATAAGGTTATTTGGAACGTATGATAGCGCTGGAACAAGTAAATCCATAATTGCTCTGGACCGAGGTTTCTTGCCCTACATCTACGTGATCCCGCATGATACCAAGGCGTGCCAAGAAGAACTAAAAGAACTAGAAATTGAAAAAATTGAATTGGTAAAGCGAAAGGAACTTGGAAAGCCAATTGATGTGTTTAAAGTCTTTTTCAAACACCCTCAAGATGTTCCCCGGCTGAGGGACCAAATTGGTGATATGAACAGTGTATATGAGATAAGAGAATATGATTTACCGTTTTACCGGAGATATCTTATTGACAAAGGGCTGTTCCCCATGGGACAAGTAGAGATTCATGGCAAATGTATCTTGGCCAGTGACTACAGGGGATGTAAGGCTGATGAAGAGACTTGTATTTTTGTAATGGAACAAGACCCCCACCTTTTAGAGTCTGAATTTCCGGAACTTAAAATTTTAAGCTTCGACATTGAAACTTACAATCCTAAGGGGATGCCTCGTGCAGAAGAAGACCCCATTATTATGATCAGTCTTTCCAGCAACCATGGCCTTAGGAAAGTAATTTCTACGGCCCAATCTGAATTTGATTTTGTAAAAACGGTTGCAACTGAAGAAGATATATTGAAAACTTTTGTCAGCTATGTTAAAAAAGAGAATCCCAATCTTATTATAGGTTACAATTCGGACAACTTCGATTTCACGTATATTAACGAACGGGCCAAGAGGTTAAGTGTTCCACTTGACTTGGGAACTGATGGTTCCTCCCTCAAGTTCATGAGGAGGGGTTTCACCAACGCTGCCCTGGTTAAAGGTCGAGTACACGTTGATCTGTACCTTGTAGTACGACGCTACTTGCAAATGGACCGTTACACCCTGGAAAGAGTTCATTGGGAACTTTTTGGCGTTGACAAAGAGGATATACCGGGTGACAAGATTTTTAAATACTGGGATGATGGAGGAGAAAAGCTGGACTTACTTTTCAAGTATTCCCTGGACGATGCCGAGGCAGTTACCCGAATTGGGGAGAAGATGCTGCCCCTTACCATGGAACTCACCCGGATCGTTGGTCAACCCTTTTTTGATGTAGCACGCATGGCCACCGGGCAACTGGTAGAGTGGTATCTCATTAGAAAAGCCTTCGAAATAGATGAATTAGTACCGAACAAACCTTCAGCATCGGAAAATTCAACCAGAAGGGGCAAACGTGCCTCAGGAGGCTATGTTAAGGACCCAGTGAAAGGCCTCCATGAAAACATTGTTTATTTCGATTTTAGAAGCTTATATCCCAGCATTATCATTTCCAAAAACGTTTCTCTAGACACACTGGTAGAAGAATGCGAGGAAGGTTCATGTCACGTGTCACCCGAAGCAGGTCATTTGTTTCTAAAAGAACCAGCCGGGTTTGTTCCATCAGTAATAGGTAATATCCTGAATGAAAGGATGCGTTTGAAGACTTTGATGGGTAAAGCATCCGATGAAAGGGAAGCTCAACTTTTAAATGTCCAACAGGAAGCCCTTAAACGTTTGGCAAACTCCATGTACGGAGTTTATGGTTTTTCCAGGTTCAGGTGGTACAGTTTAGAATGTGCCGATGCCATTACTGCTTGGGGACGGGACTATATTAAGAAAACCATGAAAAGGGCAGAAAAATTTGGGTTTAAACCAATATATGCAGATACTGATGGTTTTTACGCTGTTTACGAAGAAAATAAGCTACAAAATTAATCATGGTAAGTCAGAGGAGTGAACATGGAATCCAGGATATTTGGGTTGGAAACAGACCCCATTGAACTGCTTTTATCATGTGATACTCCATCCATTGAATACTTCACAAGGCGCGACCTATTAAAAGAACAAGTTTTAGGGGTAGAAGAACTCTGGGAGCTTAAGCCAGTTTCAAAAATTTTAAAAAGGCAGCAAGAAGATGGTTCCTGGAAGTATCCGGGTAAAATTCGGGAGGAAATACGTTCCTCCCATGATTACAATCAACTGGAAACCTTCCGGATTTTAGGTGAACTGGTGGAAAAATACGGCCTAAATAGGAAACATCGCCAAATTCAGAAAGCAGCAAATTTTCTTTTCAGCTGCCAGACCCCTGAAGGAGATTTCCGGGGTATTTATGGAAATCAGTATGCCCCTACCTATTCTCCTGCTATTATGGAACTCCTCATCAAAGCGGGATATGTCAACAATCCTCAAATAGAAAAAGGGTTTTCATGGCTTTTATCACAACGTCAAGATGATGGTGGATGGGCAATTCCCCTACGGACCCGAAAAATTACGTATAAAGAAGCTCTAACTCTACCAGAAACTATTGAAACAGATCCTTCAAAACCGTTCTCCAATTTAACCACCGGAATGGTAATACGGGCTTTCGCGGCCCATCCAAAGTATAGAAAATCCATAGAAGCTAAAATTGCCGGAGAGTTACTGACCAGTCGATTCTTCAAGGCCGATAAATACCCCGACCGAAAAGACAAGAAATACTGGGAAAGTGTTTCCTATCCATTCTGGTTCACTAACATAGTAAGTGCCCTGGATTCCCTATCATTCCTAGGATTCACACAGGACAATCATCAAATTAAAGAGGGATTGAACTTTCTTCGTGACAAACAGGACAAGGAAGGACTTTTTGACTTAAAACTTTTAATGATAAAGGATAAAGACCTGAAATACTGGATTTGTCTTGCTATTTGTCGTGTGTTCCAACGATTTTATCAATAGTTATGCAAAGATGGTAACCATGACCCTGATAAAATACCGTGAAGTCGGAATAGATGGCCTTGATTCAATTCAAGAGCTGTGGAGGATGTTAAGATCACATATCAAGGATAATACTTCTGATTTTAAAGAAGAATTCGAAAATATTAGTTTTCAAGAAAGAAAACAAACACTGATTATCAAGTCTAATGGCGGTGCCCTGCGTACTGATTTGGCTGAAGATGAAAAAAATGAAATAATAGCCTACTGTGTCAGTACCACCGGCCCGGATAACGTGGGAGAAGTGGATTCCATCTACGTTAAAGAAGGCTATCGCTCCCAGGGAATTGGAGACCAACTCATGAAACGAGCCCTGAGATGGATGGAAGAAAATGGGACAGAAAGTAAGAAAATCATGGTTACCGTTGGAAATCAGGAAGTTTTGGCTTTTTACCAGCGTTATGGATTTCGTCCCCGCTCCATAATCATGGAAGAAGCTGAGAATCAGAGTTATTAGAGGAGGGTAGAAGGTGAAGGAAAAGAGTCTAGATGAGATTTTGAAGGAAAAATTCAGCCAAGGTGCCGAAAAGTATGATCGACAGCGAAAGCACGTCATCCCCTGCCTGGAAGAGTTATACAACATAATATACGATATAGCAACGGTTGAAAGGTCTAACCCAAAAATACTTGACTTAGGGGCTGGAACTGGCCTCCTAACATCTTATCTTTACAAAAAATATCCTAAAGGTTATTTCACCCTGGTGGATCTCTCTGAAGAGATGCTTAACATTGCCAGGGCCAGATTTAAAAATGAGGCCAATTTTCGTTATGTGGTTGATGACTACTTAAAAAACGATTTTAAGGATTATTTTGACCTGGCAGTTTCATCACTCTCCATCCACCACTTGAAACACCAGGATAAAGAGTTCTTATACCAGAAAATATACCAACATCTGAGCCCGGGAGGAGTTTTCCTAAATGCAGATCAGGTTTTAGGACCAACCCCTGCCAATGAAGATGATTACCAAAGTAACTGGATGAAAAGAATAGATGTAGGTTCACTATCTGAAGCTGAAAAGAAGATAATATACGACCGGATGAAACTTGATAACCCGGCAACTCTCGAAAATAACCTTAACTGGCTAAAAAAAAGTGGTTTTAAGGATGTGGATGTTTTCTACAAATATTACAACTTCTGCATCTTGTATGGGAAAAAATAGAAGTATAAAAATTGGTGTTTTTCATGATTATAGAAGAAATTTTGGATGAAATAGTTCACCAAGGGGGGCTGACTTATCTCGTGCTCATGATACAATCTTAGAACAGGGCGGATCCGAAGTAGCCAGTTATCCGCGGGCTATAAGCATGGGTATTGCCCTCCTAGATAGTATCGTGGACCAATTGCCACAGGGATTTGAAAGGGCTGTTGCAGTTAGCTATCGACATCATTACGACATAACTAATCTAAGACTGGACCTTTTAGCTGCTCGAGTGGCCAGCATGCTACAAAAAGAAGGTTATAATGCCCTGCCCATCCCCGCATCAGAACGGTCGGAAGACCATCCTATTAAAGCTGTTTTTTCCCACAAGCTTGCAGCTAACCTGGCTGGGCTGGGCTGGATTGGAAAGAACTGCCTGTTAATTACTCCAGAAGCCGGTCCTCGAGTTAGATAGGTTACCTACTTACCAACGCTCCCCTTTCAGTGGGAAATCAGCCCGGAAAAGAATCATGTGGTGACTGCCGGGATTGTGTAGATGCCTGTCCAGTGGGGGCATTTACGGGGGAACCTTTTCGGGAAGGAGAACCTCGAAAACTGAGGTATGATGCAGATAAGTGTGAAAAGTACCTTTACGGTGAAAAAGGCGATGATTGGACAGTTTACGGTCTTTGTATATATTCCTGTCCTCGCAGACCAAATCGATCTAAACTCCGCTTATTTTAGAGAAGACCTTACAAGAGTAGCTGCAAAAACAGCAGCCCCGAACCCGTTATCAATATTTACAACAGCTATTCCGGGAGCACAGGACTGTAACATGGCATTAAGGGCAGCAAATCCACCTTCTCCCACCCCATAACCTACTGAAGTGGGAACACCAATGACCGGGACATCTACTAAGCCAGCAACTACGGAAGGAAGTGCCCCTTCCATTCCAGCAACAACTATGATGGTTTTAACTTCTTCTTCTAACATTTTACCTACTTGGGAGAAAAGACGATGAATACCAGCCACACCCACATCGTAAGAAAATATTACTTGACATCCAGCCTCTTCAGCCACTACTCGAGCTTCTTCAGCCACAGGAATGTCGCAAGTACCGGCAGTTATGATGCCAATTTTGCCAATTTTTTCAGTTTCCCGATCTTTGACCACCAGAATGCGGGCCCGGGAATTATATTCTATTTCCAAGTTAAGTGATTCTAATTCATCAATATAGGGTTTTATAGCCCCATATCTTTCAGGAATAAGTCTAGTAACCAAAACTCCCCCACCTGGAGCACAGGATTTAATGATCTTTATTAGTTCCCGATCTTCCTTTCCTTCAGCGAAAACTGCCTCAGGAAAACCAGTTCTTACATCCCTACCTGTGTCTAATTTAGCAAAATCGGCCAGTTCCATGATTTGCATTGTTTTAAGCTTTTTTTCAGCTTCTTTCAGAGAAATCTTCCCGTCTCGAACCTGTTGAAGTATATCTCTCATGTTTTCACCATACTCCTGCATCCATATTATATAAAGCTGGAGGTTTAAAACAATTCTTGAATTAAACTAACGTTAAAATTATTTGGACTTATTATTAATATTATGTTTTAAAGCCATAACCGAGGAAATTCATGGAAAGAGCCAGAATACTTGTTCAAGGAATAGTTCAGGGGGTTGGATTTCGTCCCAACGTTTATCGCCTGGCAAATGAACACGATATTAAAGGATACGTTCGTAATCTTGGTAACATCGTGGAAATTATTGCTGAAGGTGAAAAACCACGTATTAAAAGTTTTTTAAATGATTTAAGTACTAAAAGACCGCCTATTTCTAAGATAAACTCCTTGAATGTAGAATGGCTTGCATCAGATATAGAAAAGACCTACGAAGACTTCCAGATTCTGGAAAGTTCTTCCCAGTTTTCAGGGTCTTCAGTGATACCCCCCGATCTGGCGGTGTGTGATAGCTGTCTGGAAGAGATTTTGAAATGCACTGATAGACGCTACCATTATCCTTTCACCGCTTGTACAGATTGTGGCCCTCGTTTTACTGTTATTAATTCTGTTCCTTATGATAGGGAGCGAACCTCGATGGACGAGTTTCCCCTTTGCCCCGACTGCTTGGAAGAGTATAGTGAAGTGGAAGACCGCCGTTACCATGCCGAAGCAACTTGTTGCCCAGTCTGCGGCCCCCAAGTTTTCCTGTACAATGTAAAGTCCAAGAATCCAATCAAAAAAGCTGCAGAACTCTTAGATGAGGGTAATATACTGGCTATTAAAGGCATTGGAGGAACTCACCTGGTGGCTAAGACCACCGCAGACTTTCCTGTGGATCAAATGAGAAAAAGGTTAGGTAGATTCAACCAGCCCTTTGCCTGCATGTCTCCCGACGTGAAAAGTATCCGTACCTTCGCCGAGGTAGCTGATTACGAAGAAAAGGCACTCCTCT
>JAUYBK010000060.1 GCA_030693105.1 Methanobacteriaceae archaeon
GTCTCACAAAGGTCAAAATGGTCGTGTTCTGATAATTGGTGGAAGTAAAGACTATTCGGGTGCTCCAGCTATTGCTGCTATTGCAGCACTAGGCTCCGGTACAGACCTAGCTATCGTGGCCTGTCCTAATGTGGTGGCCTCAGATATTCGTTCTTATTCGCCTGATTTAATAGTTAAAAGTCTTTCTAGTGATTTTATCTTACCTAATGATGTTGATAACATCCTAAAACTTTCAGAAGCTGTTGAATCCGTGGTAATTGGGTGTGGAATGGGGATGGAAGAAGGTACCCGACTGGCACTGAATCGAATCCTGGAAAGAATAGAAAAACCAGTCCTATTAGATGCTGATGCTTTGAAACTCGTTGATAAGGGTGTAATCAACAAAGAATTAGATACAGTCGTAACTCCGCATGCTTTTGAATTTAAGGCCTTTTTTGGTAAGGATGTTCCTGAAAATCTGGAAGATAAAATGGAATTAATAAGGAATCTAACTCTTAAATACTCCCACACTATTATTTTGAAGGGTAAAACGGACATCATTGGCAGCAATGGTGCAGTCCGGCTTAACAACACTGGAAACCCTGGAATGACGGTAGGAGGTACCGGGGACTGTTTAGCGGGAGTTGTGGGGGGGTTAATGTCCCAGGGACATACGGGATGGGAAGCTGGATTTTTAGGTACATATATTAATGGCAGGGCCGGGGACCTGGCCCAAGAGAAGTTTGGCTATAATTTCACTGCCACCAAACTTCTTGATTTCATTCCTGAACTAGTAAAATCTCCTTAAAATTAATAGAACCCCAAGGCCTTGGCCATTATAAGAATTCCCACCCCCAGGATACCACCAAAACCAGCGACCAGCACCGTTAATAAATTAATAGGTATCTTAAAAAAGGGCAGAAAATTCCAAATGAATAGCAGTGTCCAACCCAGCAACATGTGTAACAGAATGCTGATGGTTATCTTACCTATTTTCAGAAGGATTTTAAAACCAAAAATCCCCAGGATAACCAGTATTATCCCGAGGAGCATTATTTCCAGAATACCCATAATATCTAATCTTTTTTACAGACTTTCTGGTAACAGGCAGCTTGCAGGGCGTAGTTTTTAACCATTCCTGCCATTTCACGCTGGTCCAGGTCTTTATCCTCAAAGGAAACTGCTTTTTCGTTGTAAAGACTGTAGGGAGATTTTCTGCCTAAGACTCGTAGGCTTCCCTTGTGCAGTTTGAGCTTAACTACTCCGGAAACCCGGCGCTGCATGTGGTCTAAGAGCTGGTCCAGGTCTTCTCGGAGGGGTTCGTGCCATAAACCATTGTAAACCAGTTCAGAATAGGTATGAGAAATTGTTTCTGCAAATTTAAGCTCTTCCCGGGTTAAAGTCAACTGTTCCAGGGCCTTGTGAGCGTTTATGATTAAAAATGCGCCAGGAGTCTCGTAGTTCTCTCTGGATTTCAGGCCGATGATCCGGTCTTCCATAATATCTACCCGACCAATACCGTGCCGACCGGCCACCTGGTTGCAGGCTTCAATTATTTTCAGAGGAGCCATATTTTGTCCATCCAGGGCTACGGGGACTCCTTCTTCGAAGGACAGTTCCACTACTTGGGGTTCGTCGGGGGCATCTTCGGTGGAACGGGTCCATGTGAAAGCTTCCTCGGGGGGTTCCACCATGGGGTCTTCTAAGATGTCTCCTTCTATGGAGCGTCCCCAAATGTTCTCGTCAATACTGTAGAGCTTATCAGAAGGGAGGGGTATGCCGTGTGACTCGGCGTATTCAACTTCTTCGGTCCGGGTCAGATTAAGGTCCCGTATGGGGGCGATAACATTGCATGATGAACTGGACCGTATGGTGGACTCGAATCGGAACTGGTCGTTCCCTTTACCAGTGCATCCATGTGATATGGTGGTTGCACCTTCTTTTTTGGCCAGTTCAACAATCTTAATGGCTATAAGGGGTCGGGCCAGGGCCGTACTCAGGGGATAACCTTCGTATAATGCGTTTGCTTTAATGGCTCTGAATATAAAGTCCCGGGCAAATTCTTCTTTAGCGTCGATGGTATAATGTTTCATTCCCATTTCACGAGCTACCTTGGCAGGCCGGGTAATTTCATCTTCAGGTTGACCAACGTCAACACAGGCGGTTACGACCTCCTTGTCATATTCCTCTTGCAGCAATTTGATACATACAGAGGTGTCCAAACCACCACTGAATGCTAGAACTACTTTCTCCATTTTAAATCACCTTGATTAATTTATATGAAAATTAAAATCATATCATATATTGCCAGCAGCCTAATTTAAACTTGGTGTAGCATGAACCCGGAAGTAATTATAGTATCACCTAAAACTGGAGGTTTAATAGAGGAAAACGAAGCCTTGATGAAACAATTACCTCCGGGAAGACTTACTAAAACGTTAATAAAAAAAGCGGAAGAGGGCACACCACTTTTAAGGTTTGGAAAAGGCTATCCCCGAATAATGTTAATAGCTGGTCTTCATGGAAATGAACTACCTCCTCAAATTGCAGCTACCAGAATGGCAAATATTTTAAATAACTTAAAAATAACCGGAACCATTTATTTATCTCCTTTTGCCATACCTAAAGCTACTATGGACAATTTAAGGCGCTTTGATGGGTTTGACATGAACCGGAGGGCTTTTAAAAATGGTTCTTTGTCTAATGTTCTTATTAAATTGTTAAAAACTTTAAAAATAGATGCTTTGGGTGATTTCCATTCCACACAAAAGCGGACCAATCCCGGGGTTGAAAGTGTTTTTTGTTCTAAAAACCCCTGTTATGAGAGTTACCAAATGGCTAAACACATAACTGATATAACTTCGTCAAAAATAATA
>JAUYBK010000037.1 GCA_030693105.1 Methanobacteriaceae archaeon
ATTTTTTCAATGATTTCTACACTCTTACCCGTGTTTTTAGTATAATTTTCCAGGGTGTAATAACCCTCGTCTCCACTAGAGGCCAGCATCCGGAGTATACCTGCCGATAGAGTTTCATTATTGGTTAAAAGGGCCTTACCAACCCAGTAAGCACGGGGAGTGTTTTGAGAACCTCCGTCAAATGTAACTGGTCGGTTCCCTATTGCCGTGAACAGGTGCCCAAAGTCCCACCAAGATATTATAACTGTGTTATTGGGTGTGTTTTCCCTGATCCAGGTCAATGAATTGACCATAGAGTCATCTGTACCAGGTATAACCGAATTTGAAGCTGCATAATCCTTAGTTATAGGTGTGAAGACCACCACAGCCACCAAAAGTGCCATTACAATCACCCGGTAGCTAGGTACTTTAATTTGGTCTTCTAAGTACTCCCGGACTAACCCCACAAAAATACCAGCTCCCACGGCTATGGGTATTGAAAAAGCTTCAATGAACCTTACTCCTTTGGTCATAGCATAGGCAGTTATAACTAACCATACCGCCAGTAAGACTGCCATGAAAGCGTAGGTTTGGCGTTTATCCGGGCCCATTTCTACCATAACTTTTTCATCTTCTGCTACTGCCTTTTGAGCTTCCCTTTTTCTTCGGCGACGGTCTTTTCTTCGTGGTTTTTTCTTTATGTTCAACTTATTCTTGGGATCAGAAGGTTTTAATTTCCATAATAGCCAGAATACGCTAACAATACCAAATATAAAGGCTAAAAGGCCACCAACACCAGTTACCACATCGTTGATTGATGGTATTTGGAGTTCAGCTACCGAAACGTATACATTGGGATAAGAACCTGTTGCAGTAGTAGTTGCTGCTTGAATCTGGCTAGCTCCCAGTGGTTGGAGAAGTGCATTGAAAAAGCCCCATCCCATAGATATTACCATTAAGACTGTGCTTAAAACCAGGAATATTAATAACGGGAGGATTATGGGCTGGTTTAGGAGCCAATCTTTCAAACTGGCAAAGTCATCCCTTGGTTTTACGGTTTCCATTCCCAGGAAGTAACGGGAGACTATCAGATAAACCACGGTAGCCCCTACAATAATATAGAATAAGTACCACCATCCCTCCCAGGCCATGGAAAATATCAGCATGAAAATCGCGGACAAAACGGCGAATATAGCTTTATTTCGGAATTGATCTGCCCGTATACTTTCTATAAACATCCAGACGACCATCAGCGGTAGTAGTACGTTAAACATGTCTGTATCAAAGAATCCTGCAAAATTATGGCTGAAATAGGATGGTGCCAGAGCAGCAAGTAAACCAGCCGTTATACCCCCATAATCATTGGTAAGTCGAGCTACCAGGAAATATGCGGGTATCACACACAAAGAACCTATAACCGCTGGCACCCAGAAACTGACCAGTGTCAATGGGAAAGTTCCGAATAGGTTCAGGAATTTATAAATCCAGGCCGTGACGTAGATTAGTAAGGGAGGATACTCTGCCGATCTTCCAGGAGGATAATTAGATAACAAGTCCCAGTTAGACCCGTTTTTTTTAGTCTCTCCCTGATATCCATGATCAAGATAGTTGCTGGTTAAACGATAGTTATAATAGGAATCCATTTCACTGAAGTAGGGAAGGCCATTATCGTCCTGAAAAAGTGGTTTAGTCTGGTCTGGTAAAGATGAAAGGTTTATTGCTTGCCCTCTCAAGAAAAATACCAGAGAAAAGAGTAGAATGATGATTATTAATGGTTTTAATTTATTTAATAGTTCCTTTTTCTGCATAAATATCCCCGTTCGGAATTGATGAATTTGTAACCCCGTCACATTTTAAATATGATAGGATTTTTTAACTATTTAAAATTTTATCCATGGTGGATAGAGCTCCTATTCTCTCAATTTTTTTATTCCCAGTTATTATCGGTATTTCTGTGGACGAAAAAAGTTAAAATTTTGGCCTATGACCGACTAAAATCGTAACACTTAAATACATCTAATGTTATATTTATCTAACATAATGTTATAACAAAATAACATTATGTTTGAAATGAACAACATAAAGGAAAGCTAAGAGGTGAGAAAAATGGCAGTGAAAAACAATTTTAATGGATATAACGCCACTATTTGGATTGGATCAGCATTTTTGATGGTAAGTTCAATTTTCTTAATGATAGGAAAGACCATGAATGATTACCTATCCGTAGGGATGCTTCTGGGGGTAATGATTTTCATGACAAGTTTCCTACAATACATCGGCATGGAAAAACCAGCTAAAGACGAACGTATAAGGAAAATAGGAACCATCTCAACTACTTACTCATGGTACATAACTTTAGTCTTCATCTGTTTCCTCCTGATAACTGGTTACTGGTCGGGAGTGCCGCGTACCCCTGCCGAGTTACTGGGAGTAACTATTTTCGTCATGTTATCATCCATGCTGGGCATTAACACCTACTTGAACATGAAAGGCGATATGGAATGAAAACCAGAATCAAAGAACTTCGAGCCAGGAAAAACCTCACCCAGGCTCAGCTGGCAGATAAAGTGGGAGTGAGAAGGGAAACCATTGTCTTTCTCGAGAAGGGGAAATATAACCCTTCTTTGAAGCTGGCTTATCTGATTTCTTTGGTGCTTGAGGAAAAGATGGAAAACATATTCATCTTCAAAGAGGAAGACCTGAAACTAAAAAATTAAAAAGAATGTAAGATGATTTTAGACAATCATGATTTCTCATCGGTCTTTTCTTCTTTATCCTCGAGCGAACGAGTGTAACGACAGCGGGGGAATCCGCTACAACCAATGAATTCACCATAACGACCCAATCTTTTTATGAGGTCTTTTCCACAATCGGGACAAACCCCAACCACCTCATTTTGTGGTGGTTCTTCTCCGTCCCGGCCACATTTAGGATCCAGGCAAGCCCTCTGTCTGGGCTTTCCAAATGAGATTATGGGCAGCCCACATTCAGAACACGTGGTTTTTAGAACATTGGCACCGCTTGGTAGAGAATAAGTTGATTTACATTCAGGATAAGCAGAACACCCCACAAAAGTTCCTCCGCGAGGAGAGTTAATGGTGATGAGATTACCACCGCATTTGCACTGTCCCACTATCATGCTCTCCCGGTAGGAATGGTACAGTTCTTCACCAATCTTGAGCTTGTTTTTTTCAATATCGTCGAGTATAGAACTAACTTCGACTCGGGCCTGTTCAATTATCTCTTCTTTTTTGGTTTCACCACCCATAATCCCCTCCAGTTTTGTTTCAAACTCCCGAGTAAGTTCTTCGCTGGTTATCTTCTCCGAGTACTTTTTAAGGGTATCAATGAGATGTTCTCCCAATTTATTTACAGATATTTTTTTACCTTCCACATATTTACGGTCGTAGAGAATGGATATGATGTTAGCTCTGGTAGACTTGGTTCCTAATCCTCTTTTCTCCAGTTCTCTTATTAAAGAAGCCTGGTTATACCTGGCCGGTGGTTTAGTTTCTTTTTCTTCGGAGTCAACTTTTGCTCCAAGTTTTTCACTTTTTTTAAGAGTGGGAAAAACTTCATTTTCAGGTTTTCGGAAGGGGTAATGCTCTCTCCATCCCATTTTTGCCATCCGCTTCCTGCTGAAGTTGAAGTCCTGAGTTCCGATTTTTAGTTCAGTCTTCATTGTTTCCTGAATGGCATTTTCACCGAATACACTGATAAATCTATGCACAATGAGTTCATAAAGTTTCTGATAGTCGCGACCAAGCTTTTTAGGCAAAATTCCGGTAGGGTGAATAGAAGGATGGGCTGCATCAGTTTTTTTACCTTCATGGGGCTTAAAAGGTTTTTTAAGTTTTTTTATGTGTTTACCAAAGACTGTATCTTTGCTTAAGTTGTTTAAGATCTTCTGGTAACCTATGCTGGCCGGTAATTTCTGGGACGATGTACGGGGGTAGGAACTGTAACCTTCCGTATAGAGGTTCTGAGCTATGGATTGGGTCTTCTTGGGACTAAAGCCAAATACAGCATAAGCTTCAGATTGGAGAGAACCCAAATCGAATGGCGCCGGAGGTAGTTGGGGGTTTTCTTTTAAGGTTATTTTATTTATGATAGCATCTTTACCTTCACAATCGACCAATATAGCTTCAACTTCCTTTTTGTCGAATATCCTGCCTTTTTTGTGATCGGCAATTATGCCATCACCCAGATCGGCTTTTATAAGCCAGTACGCTTCGGGAATGAATTCTTTTATATGTTTCTCCCGCTTGGCAAGTATGGCCAGGGTAGGGGTCTGAACTCTGCCCGCGGAAAGCTGTATATAACGAGTAGTAGCTGCCATGACCGAATCAGTAAGATATTTAGAGATATTAACCCCAAATAAGAAGTCCAATACATGGCGGGCGATTCCACTATCTACTTGATGGAAATCCAGATCAATAGGGTTCTGGTAGGCCTCCCGCAGATCCTCCTCAGTTAGGGTAGAAAATTTCATCCTAACAGCCTGTTTTACACTTTCATCGCCACAAGCATACTTAAGTGCATTAAAACCTATTAATGTGCCCTCAATATCATAATCGCAGGCGTGAATGAACCGGTCTGCATCTTTGGAGAACTTTTCAATGGCATCAATATAGCTTTTAACGTAACGCTTTGATTTGTCCTTGGTGTAAATAGGAACCCATTCCACCTCAAATATTCTTCCTTTCTCCTTTTTAAAAGGAGCTAAGGAGTAAAGATGTCCGACTGCAGCCAATATAGTGGTTTTTTTTCCGTTTTCCTCGAACTCGTAGTAAGGAACCCTTTTATAGTTCTTTTTTTCTGCATTACGGGATAAAGCCTGTGATATCTTCTCAGCGGCCTTGGGTTTCTCGCAGATTATTACCTCATGCATAACATCACTTGATCAAAATTTGATGAATTAATAATAGCAGGTTTTTTACCTACGAAATAATAGTAAGTGCACATAATATATAACTATAAGAACATTTATGGCCCAAAAACTTACTGTATACATTATTCTAATAATCAAACAAAAATCCAATTAAGAGGAGATCGAATGTTAATAGGCGTTATATCAGACACCCACATTCCAGAAAGAGCCTCTGAAATTCCAGAAACCATTTTTGAAATATTTAAAGATGTAAAAATGATACTTCACGCCGGAGATTTAGTTTCGCTTGAAGTTAGAGTTCGTTTAAATGATTTGGCACCCACTACTTGCGTCCAGGGAAACATGGATCGTTATTATGGGTTAAAATTTCCTAAAAGAGAATTTATCGAAATAGAGGGTGTCAAAATCGGTGTAAATCATGGTGAAGTCTTTCCCCGAGGAGATACCCAACAGCTCCGCTATATCGGTTTAGAAATGGGTGCCGAAGTTTTAATAACTGGACACACCCACTCTGCTTTCATAAACAAATTAGAAGACATTTTACTCCTTAATCCTGGAAGTCCCACTGTTCCTAGGCTTTCAGAGCCTTCGGTGATGCTTCTGGATGTGGACAATGGTAAAGTGGAAGCTCAAATAATCACTATGGGAAAATCTCCCTGTAAGGTTCTTAACTACCAGGGTAGGGGAATTTAGATAAAATTATTTAATTTTTGAATTTGTCTTAAAAGAGGATTTCAATGGGAAAAAAATGGAACCAGGAAAGAAAAGAAGACCAGTACTACCAGCAAGCTAAAAAAGAGAATTACCGGTCCAGGGCATCTTATAAGCTCTTACAGTTGAATAAAAAGTTCAAAATTATACACAAAGGAGACCGGGTAGTGGATCTTGGTGCGGCGCCGGGTGGTTGGTCCCAAGTAGCCTTAGAAGCAGTTGGTGAAGAGGGCATGGTGGTGGCCGTTGACCTGCAGAGAATCAGGCCTTTTGATGAGGGAAACTTCCGGGCCATAAAAGGAGATTTCACCTCCGAAGAAACTAAAGAAAAAATTAATTCCGTTTTAGAAGGACACGCCGCTGTTATTCTTTCTGATGCTTCCCCTAAACTTTCTGGAATAAAAGATGTTGATCTAATGCGTTCTCTGGACCTCATATTTGCCGTCCTGGAAATGAGCGATTCCATTCTCCGTTACAACGGAACCATGGTTATGAAAATTTTCCAAGGAGAAGGATTTTCTGAAGTATTAAAAACAATCAAAAAGAAGTTTAGAGTAGTTAAAACCACCAAACCCCCTTCTTCTCGTAAAAAAAGTGTAGAAATGTACATGGTAGCCCGCGGTTTCCGCCGGTCAGGGTAAATCGTAGGATTTACATCATACTACGCAGATCACTTAAACTGGTTTTTGCTTTCTGCATCTGCACCTGGGCGGCATTTATTCTGTTTTGAATTTCTTGTGGAGATTCATTGGCAGACATGGCACTTTCCACATCAGTAATGGCCGATTGGGCCTTAATTAGTTCCAGTTCAGCATTAACATAGGCGATTTTAATGTTTTTGTTATTATTTTTATCCACTTCTATCTTTATATTATCAAACTGACCTTTTAGAGTTGTATACTCTGATTTTAATGCAGATAACTTATCGTAAGAAGATCCACTGCTGGCATCATAAGATATGAATGATGATAGGGACTGAAAACCTATGTAGAAAATAATTCCTACGGTAACTATGATCAGGACCACCCCCAAAACCGAGATAGTCATGGAAGTAGCTTTAAAGAGATTTAACCTTGATCTTTTCATTTTATCGCCTCTATGATGGGAAAAAATATGTAAAAATTATGAAATCTTTCTTCTAAATATTATTGGTATCTACACTTTTAGTATCTATAATTCTATTCTCGTTTTTGCAATTATAAGTAAGGTAAATCTTTGTAAAAAAATTGTCCCTACCAGTTATTAATATTATGATCATCCGGAAGTGGATTAATGATTTTATTCCCTAGTGCTGATCTTTCTCATCATGTAAGTTGACCACCCTCTTACCAAGTACACTATGCCAGTAATTTAAATGTAATATAACAGAGGTTATTTCATTTAGGGGAGGTGATCTCTGGGGGGCCAATGGAGACTCAGGAACCGGTTAGGGGGCCTTTATCTAAAATTTTATTCGAGTTACACTTGAAATGAACGTCTCTGTCTTCTAAATATTTATATGGGTAAGTAGTAATCATTAGACAATGGAAATTTCAGCTCAAGAAACAAGGGACAAAACCAAAACTTCGGTGGCCAAGTTCGAAGAGTTCTTCAGTACCAAGTACAAAGACACCATCTTCGAGGCTCTGGAAAAATATCCTGACGAACGTTCGGTAGTGATCGATTACAACGAACTGGAGATGTTCGACCCGGACCTGGCCGATCTTCTTATTGAAAAACCAGAAGAAGTTCTTAAGGCAGCCCAGAAAGCTATTCAAAACATTGATCCCCTCAGGAAGAATGCCGAACTACACACTCGTTTTCAAAACCTGCGTAACAACATTCCTCTGCGCTTTTTAAGAAGTAAATACATTGGAAAGTTTGTGGCTGTAGATGGTATTGTGCGTAAGACCGATGAAATACGGCCCCGCATAGTAAACGCCACCTTTGAATGTCGAAGCTGCATGCGTCTGCATGAAGTCAACCAGACCAGTAACCTAATAAGCGAACCGGCCCTCTGTCAAGAATGTGGAGGGCGTTCTTTCCGCCTTCTACAGGAAGAATCCGAATTTTTGGATACTCAGACTACCAAGCTGCAGGAACCCTTAGAAAACCTTTCCGGTGGTGACCAGCCCCGTCAGATTGTGATAGTGCTGGAAGATGATATGGTGGATAGTATAACCCCCGGAGACATTGTAAGAATCACAGGAACACTCAAAACCGTGCGAGATGAAAAGACCAAGCGTTTTAAAAACTTTATTTATGGTAATTACATCGAAGCCAAGGAACAGGAATTTGAAGAGCTGGAGATAAGCCCCGAAGATGAGGAAAAGATAATAGAAATGGCCAAAAACCCTAATGTTTATGATAAGATTATAAACTCCACTGCACCAGCCATTCAAGGTTACAGGGATGTTAAAGAGGCTATTGCTCTGCAGCTCTTTGGTGGCTCTGCTAAAGAACTGGAGGATAATACCCGTATCAGGGGAGACATTCACATCCTTATTGTAGGAGACCCCGGTATAGGAAAGTCTCAGATGCTTAAGTACGTCTCTAAACTGGCACCTCGTGGTATTTACACCAGTGGAAAAGGAACTAGTGGCGTGGGTCTGACCGCAGCAGCAGTGAGGGACGAACTGGGAGGATGGAGTTTGGAAGCTGGTGCTCTGGTATTGGGAGACCGGGGTAACGTTTGTGTAGACGAACTGGACAAAATGCGACCAGAAGACCGCTCCGCTATTCACGAAGCCCTGGAGCAACAGACCATTTCCATTGCAAAAGCAGGAATTATGGCAACTTTAAACAGCCGTTGCTCTGTTCTGGCAGCTGCCAACCCTAAATTCGGCCGTTTTGATCGTTTCAAGTCGGTGGCAATTCAGATCGACTTACCGCCCACCATTTTATCTCGTTTCGACTTGTTGTTCGTTATAGAAGACAAGCCCGACCTTGAAAGGGACAAGAAACTGGCAAGCCACATTCTACGTATACACAAAGATAATACTATTCCATTTGATATAGAACCTTCCCTTCTACGTAAATACATTGCATATGCTCGTAAGGAAGTGCACCCCAAACTTACCGACGAAGCCATTGAGGTAATTCAGGAATTCTACGTAGGTATGAGGGGAGGTTATGAAGATGAAGAAGGAGAAGCGTCCCCCATTACAATTACCGCCCGGCAACTGGAGGCCCTGGTGCGTTTATCAGAGGCTAGTGCCCGCATAAGGCTCGGTCATGAAGTTACTGCTGTTGACGCCAAGCGGGCCATTAAATTACAGCACAACTCTCTTAAACAGGTGGGATATGATCCTGAGACGGGTAAAGTGGATATCGACAAGGTTGAAGGACGTACCCCCCAATCTGAACGTGATAAGTTCCGTATAATCATGGAAATAATCAAGGAACTTACCGATGAATACGGCGGACATGCCCCTAACAACATGCTTATAAATGAAATGGAAGATAGATATAATATGAATAAGGAGAAGACTGAAGAGATCATAAGGGTTTTGAAGCGCCAGGGACTGATCTTCGAACCTACCACGGGCTACTACAAGGTAGCCTAATTATAATCTCCTTTTTATCAATATAATGCGATTTTTAGATGATTTTCTATTAGAGGAGGTATTTAATGACTGATTATGAAGAATTATTAGACCGAGCAGTGGACCAACTACCCCAAAAAGTATTGGAAACCAAGCGTTTTCAAGTTCCTAAAGCATACTCCATGATCCAGGGTAACCGAACCATGATCCAGAACTTTTCAGAAATTGCTGACGCGATGAACCGGGACCCTCAGCATCTTTTGAAGTTTTTACTACGAGAATTAGGTACTGCTGGAAATTTAGAGGGCACTAGAGCCATACTGCAGGGTAAGTTTACTCATTATCTTATAAATGAGCGTGTAGATGATTACGTAAAGCGTTTCATTATGTGTCACGAATGTAACCGGCCGGACACTCGCATAGTACGGGAAGATAGAGTATTCCTTCTTAAATGTGAAGCTTGCGGTGCTAAAGCTCCATTAAAAACCCTTTAAACTTTTTTTAAGATTAAGGTATCATGTTTTGTCCCCAATGTGGCAAAGATGGTGAAAAGCTTTACCAGGGGCTCTGTCGTTCCTGTGTCATAAAAAAAGCCCACTTGATAACCTGTCCCGGTGAAGTGGAAGTAACTATCTGCGCACACTGCAATTCCAACCTCCAGGGAAATAGATGGAAAGATTCAGATCTTGGTGATGATGAAATTATTATTGAGAATCTGACTGAGAATATTGAGGCCTTTGAATCTGCAGAGTACGTGGATTTATCCTTCCAGATTATTAATCAGCGCGGTTCTCGTTGGGAAGTGTTGGTAGAGGCCCAGGGACGGATACTGGGTGCTGAAGTTAAAGATGAGTGTACTGTGGATGTTAAAATTAACCGTGCCGTCTGCCCCGAGTGCAGTAAATACGCTTCGGGATATTACGAAGCAGTTATCCAGTTACGGGCTGATAAAAGGGCTCTTGATGATCTAGAAATAGAAAAAGCAAATTCGGTATTGAAAAAGATCCTGGGGAAATTGGTAGAGAAAAATCGGATGGCTTACTTGGCCGACAAAGTGGTGCTTAAAGAGGGAATTGATTATTATGTCGGTTCCTATAATGCAGCAAGAAGTGTTGTAAACGGTCTTAAAGATGTTCTGGGTGGTATGGTGGGTGAGTCACCACGGCTCATGGGCAGAGACAAGTCTTCGGGTAAGGATCTTTACCGGATCTGGATTTCAATTAGGTTGCCCAGCTTCAGAAAGGGAGATTTCATTTGTCAGAACGAATCAATGGGCAGAGTTGTTAACATGGATGGTAGAGGAATTCTTTTAGAAGATATTGAGTCTTTTAAGATGCATTCAATACCCTGGAAGCAATACAAACAGATGAAAAAAGTTTCTGATTCGAGAATGGTGAAAAAAACCACAATAACCAACATCACACCACACCACATACAGGTGCTTCATCCTGAGAACTATGAACCCCTTGATCTGGATATTATGCCCCATATGACTGATTTTCAGATAGGTGAAGAAGTAGATGTGGTGGAGCTAGACCAAAAGATTTACATCCTTAAAAAAGATGAAAAACTGTGACCATGAACTTTTATAATGAATTAAAGCTTAAAAACTGGTGATAAGGATGAACTTGGAGTCTAAAATAGATTTAATAAGCAGGGGCGCCCTGGAAGTAGTAACTCCTGACGAACTTGCGGAAAAACTTAAAGGAACCAACTTGACTGCCTACATTGGATACGAACCTTCGGGAAAGGTTCATTTGGGCCACGCCATAACAGTCAAGAAAATGATTGACCTCCAAAAGGCAGGTTTTAAGGTTAAAATACTTTTAGCAGATCTTCACGCTTATCTAAACGGTAAAGGCAGTTTGGAGGAAATAAAAGAAATTTCAGAATATAATAAAAACTGTTTCCTGGCTTTAGGACTTTCTGATGATGCAGAATTTATTATGGGGAGTGAATTCCAGACCAAAGAAGATTATACCCTTTTTATTTATGAATTAGCATTATATACCACTCTCACTAGAGCCCGGAGGAGTATGGCCCAGATAACCAGGGATGCTGAAGACCATCAGGTGGCAGAGGTAATCTATCCATTGATGCAGGTTATAGATATGCTTTTTTTGGAAGTGGACTTGGCTGTGGGTGGTATGGAGCAGAGAAAAATTCACATGCTGGCTAGAGATAATCTTCCCCGGTTGGGGTACCCGACACCCGTTTGCATCCACACCCCTCTGCTGCACGGCACCGACGGCTCAGAAAAGATGTCATCCAGTAAGGAAAACTTCATAGCCATTGATGACGAACCCGAAGTTATAAAAAAGAAGGTTAAAAAATGTTACTGTCCTGCAGGGGAAGTGGAAGGCAATCCCGTCCTGGAGATGGCAGAACACTTCATATTCACCGAACAAAAAACCATCCTCCTAAAACGCCCGGAGAAGTTTGGCGGTGATTTAAATATTAGCCAGGCGGAACTAATCCAGATGTACGGTTCAGGCGATCTACACCCTCTTGATCTGAAAAATACTATAGCAGAACACCTGGTTAAAATTTTAGAACCGGTACGCAGCTATTTAAATTCAAAATAGATTATCAAAACCAATTAAATGGTGATTATTATGGAAGAAGA
>JAUYBK010000088.1 GCA_030693105.1 Methanobacteriaceae archaeon
AACGCTCAGTTAATCAAGGACAAAATGCCTGACACTGACATAGCCATCTACTACATGGACATCCGGGCATTCGGTAAAGGATTTGAAGAGTTCTACCAAAGGTCCCAAGAAAAATATGGAATTAAGTTCATCCGCGGACGACCAGCATCAGTACTGGTCAACCCTGACGAAACCCTCACCATCCGGGCAGAAGACAGCATGCTGGGTAAAGTCACCGAGTATAACTACGACATGGTAGTTCTATCCGTGGGTCTGCAGCCTCCAGAAGGAGCTGAAGAACTAAGACAGACCATCGGTCTCTCCAAGAGTGCTGACGGATTCCTGATGGAAGCTCACCCCAAACTACGACCTGTGGACACCTTAACTGATGGTGTGTACCTGGCGGGTGTATCCCAAGGTCCTAAGGACATTCCGGACTCTGTGGCTCAGGCTTCAGGTGCCGCGGCCCGAGCAGCCATACCTATGGTTAAAGGTGAAGTGGAAATCGAGCCCATTATTGCTACAGTGGACACTGATGTTTGTGGTGGATGCGAAGTCTGTCTGGAACTATGTCCATTCGGAGCCATTGATAGGGTGGATGAACAAGCCCAAATCAACATTGCTCTGTGTAAAGGATGCGGAACCTGCGTAGGTGCTTGCCCATCCGGAGCTATGGACCAGCAGCACTTCCGAACCTCTCAGATAATGGCTCAGATCGAAGCTGCCATGAACCCGGGTAAATAAGGGTTTAAACCCCTTATAACCCTACTTTTTCTTTTTATTTTTTTATTTAACTTTTCATCCCACTAACAAATTGAAAAATTTTATGTTCTCTGACCTACCATCTAGTTACAGGAGTTAATTGTAGGTGGGCGTATGATACACCAGAGACTGGGTGAAAAACTAAAAAAAATTCTTAAACTGGACCGAGAACCCGTGGCCATTAAATGGTCCTTCAAGGAACCCAAAAAAATACCACGCGAAGATGAAAAATCCAGGTTCTGCCGTAAAATAGAAAAATCCATGCGCGGAGAAGTTTTTTATTCTAACCTGGAAGACGAACTCTGTATGGGTGGAGCTCGTTACAGTGGCTTGGGAGACGAGAGCAACTATCCAACCAGCCTTAGAAGCGGTAAATTCCTGGTAGCAGCTGGTGTTTACAAAAACATTCCCGCCGTGCAACGGTCCTGGCAAAACAACCTCTGCATACCTAAAGACATATTTCAGGCCGTTATATTCGCCCCCTTGGTAAAAGCAGAGTTTGAACCCGACGTGGTTTTAATAGTGGGAAACGCCCGCCAGGGTATGGAAATTTTACACGCCAACGCCTACGACACGGGTTCCCATGCGCTAGGTGCTGATTCAGGCCCCATATGCAGTTCCATGGCAGCCATACCTTATCTGACTGGGAAAGTAACCTATGGATTTGCAGATGTTGGCGCCCGGAGAAACATGGAGCTGGAAGACTATGAAATTATGGTTAGCCTCCCGGCCAGTGAACTAGAACGTATAGTATCCAATCTTAAAGATATGCGGACCAAAACCTTCTTTAAAGAAAAATAAACGGGCCCTAAGATAATATTTGGTTAAATTTTAAGAGTATAAATTTCTTAGAAAGTATTTATACCCCCAATTTTTATAGATAATCTCACCCTTTTATCAATATTTCATGTCTATCGGAGGAATATAATGCCTACAAATAAAGAATATGCCCAAATAATAAAGGATATCACCAAAAACCATCACCAATGGATGAAAAACAGCATAAACCTCATTGCCAGTGAAAATATAACCAGTTTAAACGTGCGGGAAGCATTAGCTACTGATTTATCCCACCGCTATGCCGAAGGACTCCCTGGAAAACGCTTCTACGAAGGCTGTCAGTACATTGACCAGATCGAAGAGATGACCATCACCCTATCCAAACAATTATTCCACGCTGAACACGCCAATGTACAGCCCATATCAGGCGTGGTAGCAAATTTAGCCGCGTTCTTCGCTGTTTCCAGTCAAGGCGACAGTATAATGGCCCTTGAGGTCCCAGTAGGGGGGCACATCAGCCACGCTTCAGTGAGTGCCGCAGGAATCAGGTGCCTTGACGTTCACCCCCACCCCTTCGACCCGGAAAAAATGAACATCGACGCCGACGCCATGTCCAAGAAAATCATAGAAGAAAAACCCAAAATAATTCTTTTAGGAGGCAGTGTCTTCCTATTCCCCCACCCCGTAGAAGAGGCCCGGGAAGCAGCCGACGAAGTAGGGGCTAAGGTCATGTACGACGGGGCACACGTATTAGGACTCATAGCCGGCGGTCAATTCCAAGACCCACTGAAAGAAGGGGCAGATTTATTAGTGGGCAGCACCCATAAAACCTTCCCCGGACCTCAAGGGGGCATAATCCTCTGTAAAGAAGACATATCCGACGTCATTGACGAAGCAGTCTTCCCCGGAGTAGTCAGTAACCATCACCTCCATCACCTGGCGGCTCTGGGCATAGCCACCGCGGAAATGATGGAATTCGGCGTAGACTACGCTATTCAGACCGTGAAAAACGCCCAAAAATTAGCAGAATGTCTCTACGAACTTGGATTTAACGTCCTGTGTGAAGACCAGGGATTCACCAAATCCCACCAGGTATTAATGGACGTTTCCGATATTGACCGGGCTTCCAAACTGTCCAAAGAGTTAGAGGCCAACAACATCATCCTCAACAAAAACTTACTTCCCTGGGACGATGTGAACCGTACCGATGATCCATCGGGAATAAGGATTGGCAGCCAGGAATTAACTCGAAGGGGTCTAAA
>JAUYBK010000090.1 GCA_030693105.1 Methanobacteriaceae archaeon
TTATCTTTTATTAGTATAATAAACTATATTTATAATTTTTTTTGTATTTAAAATTAAAATAGATATTTTTAAAATTATTAAAATAATAAATTTATATAATAAAAAAGTATGATTTGGGGAGTTGCAATCTCAGAACTTAATAAAGATAAGATAGGTTTAAATCAATCCGGATATAGTTATTCCAGAAAGAAATCTTTTTATCTGGTTCGACCTCCATATAATTTACATCAATTAGATTTTAAAAATATCCGCGATTAGGTAAGACCAGAAAATGATTGAATGGAAAAATTACGCCAAATACTCATTTGCCATTCCGGCATTAGTAGCCTTACTTTTGGCACTAATCCCTACTTTAAAGTACCAGTGGCCCCTGAGCTGGGACATCATATACCACGTCCAGTACGCGAAAATATACGCCCAGTATGGATTCACACTAACCAATCCACTCTTAGGAGCTCCCTTAGGACAAAATATAGGTTATCCTCCCCTCTTTCATTTCCTGTTAGTGGGTCTGGGAAATTTATTCCACGCCGACTACTTCCAAGTGGCTAAATATTTACAACCATTACTAGCGGCACTGATAGTATCATCCCCATCTTATGTTGCCTATAAATTTTACGGGAAAATCGCAGGAGTCTCGGCTGGTTTTCTACTGTTATCCAGCTATATTTTCACTAGGATGGTCCTTCCCTTACCAGAAAATCTGGCTTTAATATTTTTACCCTTAGCTGTCTATCTATACTACTTATCCATAAGAAATAAAAACCTGAAAATGGCATTAATTTCCGGGTTTTTACTGGTTTTGATGATAGGTATCCATCTTGCCGCACCATTGACACTTTTTTTGACTATAAGTGCCATAAGTCTGATTGGATTAATATTATATAAAGATTTAGGGGTTTTAAAGAACTACGGGGCTTTTCTGTTAAGTTTAATAATTATGGTATTAGTAGGGTTGTTGGGAATGTTATTACTATCCCCCGATCTATTACAGTCTATTTTAAACCAAGGAATAACTGCAGCTACCGGCATGGCCACTTCCCTGGTATCAAGTCGTCCTCTAAGTATATTAGGTTATCTGGGAAATTTAGGGCCTTTAGCATGTATTTTTGGATTTATAGGCCTAATAAGAGCATTCCAGTGTAAGAAAGTTAAGGATATGTTTTTAGTAGTCTGGTTAGCTGCAATGGTTCTTTTAAGTGTGTCCTATCTGATTGGTGTTAACATAATATCCTACCGGGTTGTGATCTACATTTTAATACCCTTGTCTGTACTGGGAGGAATGGGCGTTAATCTGGTTTACCAAAAAATAAAAAATTACCCTCAGTTATCATCTAAAAAGTTAGTTTTTGCATTTTTAGTGATAATATTTGCTTTGTCAACTTTAAACGGGTTTTTAATAGTGAGCAATCCGAAAGTTAGTCAATTTTCCGTTAAAAGTGAGTTTGGAAATATCCAAATAGCACCTCCCTCAAAATCTGAAGTGGACCTGGCCCAGTGGTTCCAGAAAAATGGTAATAAAAGCCGTTCTATCATAATATCTAACCAGTTCACCGGTATGTTTCTGGCCACCCAGGCCAGAATGCCCATGCATTACGGTTTTGAATACTATGCCCTTAAAAGTTTACCCTCCGCCACCTTAGATGCTATGAAGAGTGAAAGAATTGGTTACATTGTCTACGATAAAAAACTGGTTATTTCACCACCAGATGAAAGTGGACTATATATTAAAAGTGTTTATTACGAATTTTACCCTCTTTACTACTTCAGCCAGGAAATCCCAAATAACATTGACCTAATCAAACCTGATTACACTAAGTTAGTCTACGAAAACCAGGAATTTATTGTTTGCGAGGTTTTTTATCCTTAAATAATTATTTTTCTATGAACTCCTGATAAAACCACTCCACCAACCTTCCCACCATCCATGGAACAAAGATAAATGTTAAAACACCAATTATTAATAGAATAATCCCCCGATTAACCCTGGCAAAAAATCAGCCGCGTAGTTACTTATGTTCGACTGGATGAAATTAAAACAGGTGGTTATTGCCCCAAATAGGACGCTGAATATCAGCCCCGCCAACCATTACTTCCCAAAATTTTCTTTTAGCACTTTTTTATTCCCCCATTAGTTTTTAATATTTTCTGGGCAGTTTTAACTATTTCCGCTACCACTTGTCACTTCACTTAAGAAATATATATGGCATTAAAACTATCTATATAATTAATAATTCATTCATCGAGGTCATCATGACGAAGATTAGGATCATTGAAACTGCGTACCGGGATGCCCATCAATCTCTTTTGGCCACCCGTATGAGAACCAGGGACATGTTGCCCATCGCTGAGGAAATGGACAAGGTGGGATACTTCTCACTGGAGTCCTGGGGAGGCGCAACCTTTGACACCTGCATCCGCTACCTCAACGAGGATCCCTGGGAAAGGCTGCGAGAACTTAAAGAACATGTGAAAAAAACCCCCCTCCAAATGTTACTTCGGGGTCAAAACCTGGTGGGATACAAACACTACCCCGACGACATTGTCCGCAAGTTCGTGGAAAAATCTTACGAAAATGGGGTGGACGTGTTTAGGATTTTTGACGCCTTAAACGACATCCGAAACATGGAAATATCCATTAAAGTGGCTAAGGAACAGGGTGCACACGTACAGGCCACCATCAGTTACACCACCAGCCCTTACCACACCCTGGAGAAGTATGTGGAATTTGCTAAGGGATTAGAGGCAATGGAATGTGATTCACTGGCTATTAAGGACATGGCAGGATTAATTTCACCCCATGACACTTACCAGCTTATTAAAACTCTTAAAGAAGAAACAGATTTATTAATTAACCTCCACTGTCACTGTACCAGCGGTATGACCCCAATGAGTTACTATGCTGCCTGTGAAGCAGGAGTAGACCTGTTAGACACAGCTATATCCCCACTTGCCTGGGGAGCATCCCAGCCCCCTACTGAAAGTATAGTTGCTGCCTTAAAAGATACCCCTTACGATACCGGGCTGGACTTGAAGCTTTTAAACACTATAAAAAAGTACTTTGAAGAGATTAGAAAAAAATACATTAGTATACTGGACCCTATAACCGAAAGAGTAGACACGGACGTCTTGATATACCAGATACCAGGGGGAATGTTGTCTAACCTGGTCTCTCAACTCAAAGAACAAAAAGCCATGGACCGCTACGAGGACGTACTGGATGAAATGCCACGGGTGCGAAAAGAGATGGGATATCCACCTCTGGTAACTCCCACCAGTCAGATAGTTGGTATTCAGGCAGTGATGAACGTTCTAGGTGGAGAAAGGTACAAAAACGTTTCTAAGGAAGTAAAAAATTATATGAAGGGTTATTACGGTAGACCACCGGCCCCCATTGACCCCGAAGTTTCCAGGACGGTCATTGGAGATGAAATCCCCATAACCTGTCGTCCCGCGGATTTGTTAGAACCGGGGCTGGAAAAGTGCAGAGCCAAAGCAGAGGAACTGGGTATCGTCAAAAAAGAAGAAGATGTGTTAACTTTCGCTCTCTACCCTGCTATAGCTCCCAAATTCCTTAAAGGAGAAGCGGAAGAAGAAACTCTTGCACTACCTAAAGTTGATGAACCGCAGGTTGAATCATCGGCACTTCCCACGGAATACCAGGTAGATGTTGATGGAGAAGTATTCCAGGTTAAAGTGGTCCCCACTGGTTACATGGAAATAGAACCCGGTGCAGCTAACACTCCATCCGGACCGGTGCCCGGTGGAGTAACTTCTACCATGCAAGGCATGATCCTCAAGTTAAAGGTAAAAGAGAAAGATAAAGTAAAGGAGGGGGACGTGGTGGCTGTTTTGGAGGCCATGAAGATGGAAAATGACGTCCACGCTCCAGAATCAGGAACAGTGGAGCAAATCTTCGTGGAAGAGGGTGACACCGTAAACGCCGGAGACCCTTTAATGGTCATAAAATGACCATTTTATTTCTTTTAAATGATTAATAGATAAATAGAAGGTTAGTCAGCGTAATGAGTGGGGTCAATAACTCCTGCATTTTTAAAAGCCCTTCTCCGCCGCAGACAAGATTCACAAAGACCACAGTGTTCTTTAGCACCCAGATAACATGAAAAAGTCAAATTTAAAGGTGCTTTTAATTTTTCACCCAGTTTAACTATCTCTTCTTTATCCATATTTATAACTGGGGCTTTTATTTGGATATCATCAAAAGATCCAATTTCAAGAACCTTATTGAAAGCTTTAAGAAACTCTTTAGAGTTATCAGGAAAAGTGACTGATTCTTCCCTGTCCCACCCAACAATGATGGTGCTAGCACCCTCTGTCTCGGCAAATGATGTGGCTATGGCAGTGAAAACTATGTTACGCCCGGGGACCCATACTTTACGGGCAGTTTGGTCGCAAATCTCCTTATCGTCCAGTTGGTCCATATTCAGTTGGGGGATGTCCTCCGGGGTAGTAAGGGCAGATCCGCCCAGAGCAGCCAGCCAAGGAAGTTCGATAACTGTGTGGGTGATGTTCATGGCTTTGCAGATGGCTTTAGCTGATTCTATCTCTATTTTAGCACTTCTTTGACCATAATCAAATGTTAGAGCATGGATACAGTATTTATCTTTAAAGTAGGCCATTGCAACGGTAGAATCCAGACCGCCAGAGAGGACAGTAAGGGCTTTTGGTTTTAGCTTCATTTAGGTACCTTTTTGAATAATCTGTTATATTCATTTGTTAGGTTTGTTAAGAGTTTGACGCCAGAAAGTCTCTTCAGCTATCCTCATAACCTCTTTAAGAGGAATCCGAGTTTTTTCTGATATTCTAAGAGCGTCCTCATATTCGGGGGCAGTGTTTATTATTTCATTACCTATCTTACCCACCTTAATATGGATTATTTGTGTACTGCCCAAAAAATCAACATTTAAGGGGATAATCTCCCTTTCCAATATATTCCTATGGACAAATGGCATTACCCGAACACCTAAAGTACCAGTCTCCCTGATTATGGCTTCTGACAAAAAATCGCAGTCTTCTTGACGAGTGATGACTCTTAACAACTGCCCGGGACGGTTTTTTTTCATTAAAACCGGTAACATTGACACGTCCAACGCACCTTGTACCATTAGTTTGTGGAAAATATTCCCCAATATTTCTCCAGAAACATTGTCCAGGTTGGTTTCTAAAATAGCAACGCGGTCAGTGGGTAAGGAGGATAACCCGTTTATAATCCTTAAAACATTAGGAAAATTTAAATCCATGGTACCAGCACCGTAACCTATCTGCTTGTCGTTTAAGAAGGGCTGGAACTGGCAGAACTCATCTACCATATTAACATAGACGGCCGCCCCCGTGGGGGTAGTGAGTTCCTCCGCTACTGAACCTCCCATGGTGGGAACT
>JAUYBK010000094.1 GCA_030693105.1 Methanobacteriaceae archaeon
AATCTTGAGAACTACACCCCAGTTGACAATGGAAACTTAAAAGGCATTAAGATTTATTCAAGAGGTTAAAAAAAATTTTATCCTTTTTGGTAGTTTTTACAAACATCATAGAAGTTTTCAAATAATTGGGGCCCATTCTGAGTATGGAAGACTTCAGGATGGAATTGTATCCCATATAAAGGTTTTTTTAAGTGTTTTATTGCTTCTATGTCACATATATCTGAGGTTGCCAGAATCTCAAAACCATCTGGTAGGGTTCTAACTTCATCCTTGTGGGAGGCCCACACTTCCATGGATGGACCTAACCCTATGAAAATTTCATTTTCTTTAAGGATCTTTATTTGTATCTTTGCGTAACTTTCTATTCCTGCTGCCCCTACTTCTGCCCCGTAGGCCTTAGCTATTACCTGATGACCAAGACAAATACCCAGTATAGGATAATCCAAGTTTTGAACATATTCCATGGAGTTACCGGATCTTTCCAGAGATGGTCCCCCACCCAAAATTAGACCGGTTGGTTCTTTTTTCTCTACTTCCTCCAGAGAGGTTAAATTAGGAATAATTTCAGAAGGTATTTTTAAGTAGTGAAGGGTGCGGTGTATGCGGTGGTTGTACTGTCCGTGATTATTAACCACTAAAATCTTCATTTTCATCTCCTCATAACCTCAAATGAGTATTTTAAATCTTTTATATTTAAAGAATTGGAAATATATTTATGGTCTTAATTACTAAAAAAGAGACCATGGAACCTAAAGACATAGTATTTATAGTGGTGGCACTGCTCTTGGCAGTGGTTTTTTTCTACATCTTTATCTGGTTACTGCCGGTTATAATTATACTGGTGGTGGCCTACGTGATATACGTATTCTTGAAAAGTGCATCTTAAAAAATGATTTTTTAAGACTTTAATTTGTTTTATCTAATCGGGATGTTAATATGGAGCCAACTGAAGAATTTAAGGGAATAACTGGTAATTTAATGGCATTTAAGAAGGAAGTAGCCGATGCCCAGAAAGTAACTTTTGCTGGCCTGCCGGGAGTTTGCACGCCATTCGCAGAACTTTTTGCCTATGTGATAAGAGATAAAGAGTCTGTGTTTATAACTGGAGTTGATGTTAAGACTGCCCGGAAAATGGAAATGACTCGCCAGGGAATTCAGCTCACTGGCAATGCTAATCCTAAAGCCGACGTTTTAGCTATTTTAGGAGGACTTTCCATGCCCAAAGCCAACCTAAACGCGGAAGATATCACAAAACTTAAAAGTGAAGTGTTAAAAGAAGGAGGCAAGATGATCGGCCTGTGTTACATGAGCATGTTCCAGGAAGTGGATTGGGACGAGAAACTGGACTTTGATAGTATAATTGACGGTCATATAACTGGAAAAATCTTAAGATAAGTGCTCAAATGTCGAATATAGCATCTTTAGGTATGAAGAAAGGGCAGCTGTATGAAACTATCGTCAGCACCCGAAATGAAGATGGAACTCCCAACGCAGCACCCATGGGGCTCATAGTTAAAAGTCCCCACGATGTGGGGGTTTATTTTTATCAGGGTTCACTTACTGCAGGAAATGTAAAAAGGGATGGCTTCTTCACGGTAAACATCTTAAAAAATCCCCTAACATTTGTAGAATGTACTTTAGGCTGTCCTCCGGCCAGTTCATTTATTGAAAATGAAGGTTTTTTCTACCTTAAATCTACTGATGCCTACTTCACGGCTCGGCTTATTAAAGAGAGAGTGGGGGGTCGTAAAGATAGTCTTGGTTCTGCCAAACTGACTATAATTCAGGCCCGGGTGGAGAATGTGGTTAAACTGGTCGAATGCGTACACCCCCTTAACCGGGCAGTATATGGGATTATAGAAGCTTTGGTTAATATTTCCCGTATGGAGATAGCTGACCAGGAGACACGAGAGGTTTACTTATACCGACTGTCTGAAATTTCCCGGTTAGTTAATCGAGTGGGTGGAAAAGAAGATAAAGAAGCCTTGAAGAAGATACAGGAGAAATTCGACAGTTATCGGTAAACTACTTCACCACATCCACGAACTGAAAATCATCGACATCAAAAAGTCCCTGATCACTTATTTTAATTTTTGGAATCACTAACAGGCCTAAAAAAGACATGGTCATGAAGGGGGACTCTAATGGGCAACCCAATTCAGTAACGAACTTGTGTAATTCTTTTAATTTATTTGAAACATTTTCAACACTATCAAAACTCATAAGTCCTGCTAATGGAAGTTCTAGAACTTTTTGAGAGTCATTAGATACTGCAACTAGCCCTCCCCCCATTTTGTGGAGTTTATTAACAGCAGCTGCCATACTGCCATTGTTGGTGCCTACTACAATTATGTTATGTGAGTCGTGAGTCACACTGGATGCTAAAGCACCTTTTTTAAGTTTAAAACCATTTACAAATGCATTTGAAGTCCTATTGTGGCCATATCGTTCAACAACAGATATTTTAAGTATATCTCCATTGAGATCTGGCTGAATGAACCCACCCAGAGATTTTAATGTGGCTTCTGACTCCAGAGTTAGTAGCTGCCCTTCTACTAATTGTATAACTCTCACCAAGACTTCTTCTTTTTTGGAAGTAACATCAAAATCTCCCGGTTTTTTAATATCTAACTGGAACTTGTTTTTTAATTTTCGTGGTTTTGGAACAAAAAGGGGCTTGCCATGGGATGCAACTAATTTTCCACCTATGAATACTTTTTCTACTTTAAAATCTTTTAAATTATCAATTAAAACCAAGTCTGCCGCTTTTCCGGGAGCAACCGCCCCACCTGTTAATCGGTAATGTTGGGCGGGGTTGATGGTTACCATCCGCACCGCTTCTAAGGGATCCATCCCTAAATCAACGGATTTTCTCAGAATATGGTCTAGGTGGCCCTGCAAAAGGTCTTCTGGGTGACGGTCATCTGATACCAGAAAATCACCCCCCACTGGCCATAAATCTTCCAGATTTTGTGCTGAAGAACCCTCCCGAATCATGATCTTCACGCCCAACCTCTTCTTCTCCCGGGCTTCTTCTAAAGTGGTACACTCATGGTCGGTGGATATGCTAGCTGAGATATATTTACACAACTCAGAACCGGTCAAAAGTGGAGCATGGCCATCAATTGGTTTTTTATGTTTTAAAGCACTTTCAATCTTCTTTATAACAAAAGGGTCCTCGTTTAAAACACCGGGGAAGTTCATCACCTCCCCCAGGGCCACCACTTCCTCTTTATCAAGTAGTACCTCAATCTTTTCCGGACCAATAACTGCTCCTGATGTTTCAAAAGGAGTGGCGGGGACACAGGAAGG
>JAUYBK010000096.1 GCA_030693105.1 Methanobacteriaceae archaeon
CATTAGGATAACGTTCTTTGGATTTTCTCACTTCCTCCGCAGGGAGCATGTGGGCCATGGGACACTCGGCCGCAGGGTCAGGTAGAAGTATTTTCTTATCAGGATTAAGGATGTAGGCTGTTTCGGCCATGAAGTCTACACCACAGAATATGACTAGATCTGCATCTTTTATCTGGATAGCTTTAATACAGAGTTCCAGAGAGTCTCCTATGAAATCGGCAATCTCCTGTATTTCTGCAGTTTGGTAGTTGTGAGCCAGTATTATAGCATTTTTTTGTTCTTTAAGTTCTAGGATTTCTTTTTGTAAATGGTTCAACCTAACCTCTCCTGGGGATAAGTGGAATCAGAAATAGTTATAGAATAAATTTACGATCCTCTAATTAATATTATCTATGATATAGATGTTCTTTACCTAATAAAAGATTTTTGTTAAATTTTTGTTAATAGAAGGAGTGTTCTTATAAAAACTTCTTCTGCTCTTAGGGAGTTACAGAACGAACATTACCTAATTATTTTATTCTATTTCAGCGCCTTTCATAGCATCGGCACACAGACAATGTCTTTCTTTGGGGATTTTAAGAATAGTATTTCTTAGTAAATCAGTTAATTCCTTCTTTTTTTCTTCTATGATCTCAAATACTTCATCAATTGTAATTTTATCCGGAGAAATTGACGCTGCATAGTTAGAAACAGTACAAACTGATGTGTAACACATGGAAAGTTCGCGGGCTAACACTACCTCCGGTAGCCCCGTCATACCCACTACAGTGCCTCCCAACTTGCAAAACATCCTTATTTCAGCAGGCGTTTCGAAACGAGGCCCTTCCGTACAAAGGTAAACCCCACCATCCACTACTCGCCCAGATGATACCAGAACTTTTCTTAGGTGGTTGCAGTAGGGTTCGGTCACGTCCACATGGACCGTACGGTCATCGTAAAAAGTCACCGGCCTTTTGTAGGTAAAATCCAGAAAGTCGTCAGGTGCTAGGAATGTTCCAGGCTTCAGATTCTCATCCAGGGAGCCTACCGCATTGGTGGCAATGATCCGAGTTACTCCTAACTTTTGGAGGGCATACACATTGGCCCGATAGTTGATCATATGGGGAGGTGTATCATGGACGGCTTGGTGGCGGGGCATAAAAACCAGTTCCACATCATCCATCAAAAATCGAGTGATTTCTGGTGAATTTCCGTAAGGAGTGTTGATCACCAGACTTTCCAGTTCTTCTCCCTTCTCAACCAGCTGGTAAACTCCGGTGCCACCTATAACTGCCAGCATATTCTCAAAACCCTTATCCTTTGGCTACTCCCAATGGCACCATTTTACTGACCAGGTGAGATATACCTGCCTCGTGGACTGTTTTAACAACTTCGTCCACGTCTTTATAAGCACCAGGAGCTTCTTCAGCCACTATAGGCATGGAAGTTGCTTTTATATATATACCCCGGTCTTGTAGAACTTTTTGGACTTCTTCTCCACGGTAAGTCCGTTTAGCACCGGCTCGACTCATTTTACGGCCTGCACCGTGGGCAGTGGAACCAAAAGTTTCTTCCATAGCTGTTTGGGTTCCGTGCAGTACGTAAGAAGCCGTGCCCATGGTCCCGGGCAGTAAGACTGGCTGGCCAATATCCCGGTACTGGAGGGGTACTTCTACCCTACCCGGCCCGAATGCTCTAGTGGCTCCTTTACGGTGGACGTAAACCTCGGTATCTCGGCCCTTGATGTTGTGCACTTCCTTTTTAGCTATGTTGTGGGCCACGTCGTAGACAATACTCAAGTCCAGGTCCTCACTGTCGCGGTGGAATACTTGTTCAAAGCTTTCCCGCACCCAGTGCACGATCATCTGCCGGTTGGTCCAGGCGTAGTTGGCCGCCGCCGCCATGGCCTGGAAGTAGTCCTGGGCCTCTTCTGAATCAACTGGAGCACAGGCCAGTTGTCGGTCGGGCAAATTGATTTTATACCTCTTGACAGTCCGGTCCATGCTTCTTAGATAATCACTGCAAACCTGATGGCCGCATCCACGACTGCCAGAGTGGATCAAAACCATAACCTGGTCTTTTTTGAGTCCAAATGTTTTAGCAGCATTTTCATCGAATATTTCGTCCACCTTCTGGACTTCCAGGAAATGGTTTCCCGAGCCCAGTGACCCTAACTGGGGAATACCTCTCTTTTTGGCTTTATCACTTACCTTGGAAGCGTCCGCATCTTCCATGCAGCCCTTTTCTTCCAGATATTCCAAGTCAGACTCCCACCCGTAACCATTTTCAACAGCCCACCGGGCCCCTTGATCCAATACTTCATCAATCTCGCCTTCTTTAAGTCTTATTTTACCCTTACTACCTACACCAGAAGGTATGTTCTTAAACAGAGTATTTATAATATCTTTAATTCGAGGTTGGACATCGTCAGTGTTTAAGTTAGTCCTTAATAGACGAACTCCACAGTTGATATCAAAACCAACTCCACCTGGGCTTATAACACCGTTTCTGGCGCTGAATGCACCCACTCCACCTATACTAAATCCGTAGCCGAAGTGTATGTCCGGCAATCCTATAGAAAACTTTTGAATTCCCGGAAGGGATGCCACATTGGCCACCTGATCCATGGCCCCTTTTTCTAGGGTTTTTATTCCAGCGTCATCCAGGTAAATCCTTCCCGGAACTCTCATTCCCTTTTGGTAGCTGGTGGGAATTTCCCATACATAATCCCTTACTTTCTTTAAAGTTTTTTCTATGACCATAAAACAGTCTCCCTTAATCTATTTTCATTTTTTCTTGAAATTAAGTTGTTATCAGATTTTTTTTATAAAATAATAAAATCAGACTCCTATCTCCAATAAGAGTTTAGTTATACTTACATTATAACCGGATAAATTAATAAACTTTTTATGGTAACCTCAACTATTAAAGTTGGCCTTCCCGGGATGTGAGGTTAGTTAAATGGACACCTCAGCTCTTTAGGATCATTGAATCCCTGGAAGACAGTTTCGGAAGTTATAACTATAAAATTAGGATCAAACATCTAAGATAACCTGCAACATATATCCATTTTCCTTTAGAATCTCCATTAAATGATAAGTAACTGCTTTCACTTCATCTCTACTCTCATGCCGTGACGTTTGGAACTCCTCGCCCCATGCTTCGGCCTCCAAAAGGTATCCCTCCTCTTTATTTCCAGAGATATTAACTTTAAAACTGGAAAAGACTAAAAATTCGGCGTCATGGAGGAATATAAGTTCGGCCAGCCAGTCGTAAAGGAGTGCTTTCTCGTCTTCGGCTTCTAAAGTGATTTCTTTTTTTATTAACTTTTTCAAAAGGGAAGTATCGGTGATAACTTCAAACAGAGCCATAGCGGCATTTTGAAAGGCTTCATCAAGGGTTTTGCCCCAGGCATGGTATCCTATATCAGCAGTAACATCAAAAAATTCGAATGATGGATTTTTAGGACTATCTTGCAAATTTTTTACTCCCCTTTATGGTTTATATCTATTTTTATTGTTTAGAAATTTTAGATTATAAAATTTCAGGTACAGTTGATCATTACTTCTCATACGCTCTCTATCTCTTTCTTTAAATAGTTTTTTGCCTTTATTTCATAATAAAGGAGGCATAAAATGCAAAAAAATTACAGAAAAAATTCAATTCCTAATTTAAGAAAAAAGACAAGTTATATTGATGATTTAGGCCTTAATTATTTGAATTTCACATCTTGCATGGTGATAGGTCTGGTCCTGGTCTTTCTGGTGGCCAGTATTTTAATAGTAGCAGCAGCTCCCAACTCCAACCTACCGGCTGGTATTTAAAAGGATTATCTATAGATATTTTATTATCTCTTCCGGAGTGAACCTGAGAATTATCAATCGAGAATTTCCTTTAACTCCTTTACCCGTGAAATGAGTGTCAATAATCCTTAAAAGCTCCAATTTCTTTAAAGCTCGGTCGAAAGAAGCGTAACTAACTTTTTTTCTATCTTTAAACGATTGGTAAAGGGATCCTGCTGTAGTTTCCTCTTCCTCATAATTCACAATAAAATCCAGCAGTTCTGCTTCCTGTGGTGAAAGAGCTTCCAGTGTACTTTTAAGGCTGCCGACACTGGTATTTTTAACAGCCCCGTCCACGTGACTCATTTTTATAGTTTTTGATGCGTCTCTTTCCGCCAGGTCCCCACTGGTAGATAGAAGGTCTATACCTAACCGCATATCTCCCGTAGAATAAGCTAACTCAGCTATGTATTCCAAAACATCTTCAGACATTACCTCCGAATAAAAACCGGTCTTAACCCTCTCTTCAAGTATATCTTTCATCTCTTCCTGCCGGTATGGGTTAAAAACCACTTCTTTAGGTATAAAAATAGAGGAAACATTCTTATCCAGCATAAAACGAAACTCTATATCGGATATAATGGCAAAAAGTCCAGTTCTAGCACCTTTAAAGACTTCGTGAGCCCTTAATATATCATAAAATACTTGGTTAGCATTTTTACTGTAAAATAGATGGTTAACATCGTCCAGTGCCACAATAAGAGCTTTTTCCTCTTGAATGAGCTTTTTCATTATTTCACCATATATGCGAGAAAATGGAATCCCGGTTTCAGGTGGACGATGCCCCATAAGGTGTTCGTAAATATCAGAGAAAATATTAAAACGGGTGGTGCTAATCTGGCAGTTGACGTAGACGCAGTACAGCTTGTCTGAGGTTCCTTCGGCTATTTGGAAGATCTTCCTCAGGGCTGTGGTTTTTCCGGTGGCAGGTGCCCCCAGTACTACGGCGTTTTTAGGTTTACCTCCCCTAAAAGCAGGGCGAAGACACATGGCCAGGGATTCCATCTGCGAATCCCTGTGGAGAAGACGATCCGGGATGTAATCCGGATTAAAAGCAGATATGTCTCTAAAAAGAGTTTCTTCACCCAAAAGTATGTCTTCAATGGTCATCTTAAAAATACCCGTTGTGATTGATTGAACATTAATTGATTAAGCTGATTTTAAATTTATGGACCTACTAATAAACTCTTAAACTTTCATTTAAATTATGCTACCTATATTTTTACCTTAATTCCTTAAAGGAGTAAGGAATTAATTGGTATAGATTTGGGTATAAATCTGGAAAAGTTACTTTTATAGAGTTATTCTTCTTAGTTATTAGGATTATTAAAATTAACAAATTGATAGGAGAAGTTATAATGGTTTATGCTTTTTTATTACCATCCTTACCAGTTTTAGGAGGGTATTTATACACTTACACACTTTACAAGAGAGGTTTAATAAGAAAAACACTCCACGTAAATTTTTGGAACTTCCTAATCGGGGTTAGTTTCTTAATTTCTGGAGGAGGCGGGTTCCTGCTGCTGATTGCTATGGAACTGGGAATAGTCTTACCCCTCAGCCCGGAAATGTTTTACTGGCACGTAGAACTAGGGATCTCCATGATCCTAATAACCCTATTCCACTTCCACTGTTACTGGAAATCTGCACTGGAAATGGTCTTTCTAAAAAGTAGGAGGGATAGGACATAAAAGAAAAAATTATAGGAGTACTAGCTTCCATCCCCCTAATTGCAGCCGCTACCATGTCCGATTCTTGTGCAGGAGGATGTCCTTATGGGCTGGTAAATGACCCCTTCCCGGGCCAGTGCGGACGCTATATAGACTTCAATGGAAACGGTGTATGTGACCTTTCCCAAGTTGGGGCAGCTACAAACACCCCCAGCTCATCATCAGATCAGACATCCTCACCCGACACTAGTTCTGATTCACTTAATGAAAATGTTGTTGACCATGGAAACTCCAATGGTAGTGATAACATTACAGGCGTACCGGATTCAGGTTCTGGTGGATCGGACGGTGTTTCAGTTGGAATGGACGGACCTAACTACCACGTGCTGCCCATAAGCATTTTACTATTAGCAGCCTATTTAGGCACCTATTTCCTGTTCAAAAAAGGAATACTCAACCCCAAAACACACAAAAGAGTTTGGAACTTGCTGGTAACGGTTGGCTATGTTGGAGTGGGCATTACAGGAGTTTTACTGACCACCATGGTTAACTTGGGAATCAAGGCCTACAGCCAGGGAATAACTTTCTGGCACACTGAGATGGCAATTCTGATGGTGATTGGGACTTTGATCCACCTCCACATCTACCGAAAGCCATTCAAAAGAATGTTCAAGGTATTATTCAAGTGGAAATCAGCCCCTGCCAATAAATGAAATACGGTGCCTCACAGATCAAAATAGAACGCATTATACCTCCTGAATCCATTGAATTATTAATCCACCACTCCCCATAGGATATATTCATAGTTCAAGAACGGTTGGGTTAGGTTAAGTACGATAGATATATTCCATCTAAGGTTCAATATCTATCAGAAATTAAGCAATAATAGCCACAACCGATTTTGTGATATTCATGAAAAAACTACTCTGGTGGATAATAGCCGGTACCAAGGGCGGGGTCAACCGGGCCAGGATTATAGAATCCCTACACCAGAGACCATACAACGCACACCAACTTGCAGAAAAATTAGAACTGGACTACAAGACCGTGCGCCACCACATTAAGATTTTAGAACAAAACAAGATAATTTCATCTTCTGGTGAAAAATACGGAACCATGTATTTTCTCTCCGCCCAGATGGATGAAAACTACGATATTTTCAAGGACATATGGGGTCAAATTAAAAAATAATTAGGTGATCTGGATGAATGATTCAGGAATTATAGGGCCAAACATGTCAGAACATGGATTTAGAGGAAGAATAAATAATGGATCGCCATTCGACGACCCTGGGCTCGCCACCATAGCCGCTTTGGTGGGATTAATTAACATCGCATTGCTCCTGGTAATGCTGGGTATTTACTTATCCAGCTACCGCAGACTCAAATCCAGATTTACCCTGGGATTGGTCTTTTTTGCCCTTCTCCTCATTCTTCAAAACGCCCTTTTTATTTTCTTTTTGATAATAAGTGAAGGTTTCAGGGGACCAGGAATGGGTGGGCCGGTTTTAAGTCTGAATATAATCCAATTTGGGGCATTAATAGTCCTTCTTAAAATAACCTGGGATTAAAAAGAAATATAAAAATAAAAAATAGTGCCGTGACGATATTAAACTATCATTACAGCTTTTAAAGTTTATTCTACGTACTGCTTAAGATTTTCCCGCACTATTGCGGATGCACCATAGCTTTTCACTGCCTGCAACATTTCTGGGAACTTATTTTTAGGTATCAGGACATTTATCTGGGAAAAGCTGGTTCCTTCTACCACCGTGGGCTCATCGGAGCAAAAACCGTTGGACAGCAAAAATTCTTTCACTTTGCCTACTTTCTGGTTGGATATATTGAACTTGACATCAAAGAATTTTCTAGCCTTTATGGCACCGAATAACTGTTCAAATATCATTTGAGCCTTTTTAAGCTTATCTCCACTGCAACCCGGACCGGCATATAATCCAGCGCTGGACTCCATGATGGTTTCTATGATCTTCAAACCCGCCTTCCGGAGGCTGCTCCCGGTCTGGGTGTTGTCCACAATTAAATCTGCCCCTTTAGCAATGTAAACCTCGGTGGCCCCGTCGGAGTTGATAATCTGGACCATGTCATTTTCTCCATCCCACAATCCTCTTACTTGAACCAGCGGTGTGGTGTCTCCAAAGATTTCCTTGTATCCGTCATTTTCCATGAAATGCTGTTTGGTCAAGTTAGGATACTCAGTAAAACACAATATAGGTGTTTTTCTGCCTTTATTGGCCCGGAAGAAATCATCAAGAGATCCGTAAGGAGCCTCAGTAGGCACTGCCACAATAAGTCGGGTCTGACCATAGTCTAAATCACCGATCTTGGTGGTAAACTCTTCTTCCAGGTTCACGGATTCTTCCCTTACCCAATCCTCACCAATGATAGCAATGTCTAAGATTTGGCGATTGAGCTCAACTGGGGCGCTCTGGGGCCTGGTAAGGTATGCTTTGATTTCTGGATCGTTTAAGATGTCAATCTCATTTTCTTCCTTACCTGGCTCATAGCCCCGCACTTCGTAACCAGCATCAACAAATAATTGGTAAGTGTTTCCTCTGTTTACATTATTTAAGCTTCCCTTGGGAAGGCCAAGCACTATTTTCTTCATGATTTAAAACTAGAATTAAATTGTTATATAAATGTTTCAATTGCTAAAATAGGGGATTAGTCAAAAAAAAAAATAGTTATTTATCTTAGATACTAAATCATAAATTCAGGGAATATTAAGGAATATAATCCTCAAATTCTTCTAATAAAATGTCTTCAACACCCCTTAAACTTTCCCCACCAGATATATTCCAAACCAGAACCTCTTCGTTCTCGGCCACCCACTCCACTAACTCCTTGGCATATTCCAGCTTCAACTGCTTTATCTGGTCAGCTTCAGCAATTTCCGAACCCAGTTCCGGCCGGGAGTATCTAGTAGTTACCTTTCCAAAGTCCATACCGGCCATTACTATGACCTTAACGCCCAGTTCCACTGCTAAAAACACTGCTCGGTCACCGTCGGTGAATCCACCAAAGTTGTAGACGTGTTCTAAGGGGGTACTCTGGGTAGTTCCAATTACCCTACGAAGTTCATGAACGTGTTTTTTTATCTTAATAGAATTATCTCCGTGGGCGTGGACCACCATCACTGCCCCTGCCTGGTTGGCCTTAAAAATGCTCTCCATTTCCCCATCAAGATCAGTTACCACTACATCGGGCACCACATCTTCTTCTAGAAGTGCTGTAGTGGCCCCATCAGCAGCTATAATCAGAAAATCATCCAACACTAAACTTTTTAGTTCAACAATATTTCGTTTAAGAGAAGGGCCGGCCCCCAAGATAATGGCCTTTTCCTTCACCGGGATTTCATTCAAAGCTAAACTACCCTGAACATTTAATAATCTATTCAAAAGTTCTGCAGACTCTTCATCATAATATCTACTAAATCCGAAGTCTTCCAGAATTTTTTCATACCACGTCATCCACTGGGATATATCCATATGAATAGGTTATAT
>JAUYBK010000103.1 GCA_030693105.1 Methanobacteriaceae archaeon
CAGCTTTTTAGCTTCTGATATAGTGTTAACTGCATTCGTATCTGGAATTACTTTGGGATTATTACGGACTCGGTCAATCATATCCAGTTGTGCCACGTTCTCTGCTGGGATACCATCCGTGAAGAACCAGATAGCGTGTTGGAGGTCATAACCTTCTTGGGGGGTCATGTCATCCCGGTAGTTCTCGTAGACGAGTTGTTTCACCTGGTTATTATTGGTGATTCCATTTGTTCCGGGTGTAACTGGTACAGTGTCCCCTATATAGATGTATTGTCCTTTTTCAACGCAGAGTCCGTTCACTCGACCACCACTGGTAGTATTGGTTAGGTTCATGACTCCAACGTTTCCAATGGACTTGTCGGCGTCCATCCCTTCAAGTTTAACATTGTCTGCTCCAAAGGTCGCGCCTATTGAAGAAATAGCCAAAACCAGTATTAAGAGTATTGGCATTATTTTCTTATTCACTTTTTCATCTCCTTTTAAATTGTTTCTCATACCCAAATTTCTGGGCTGTGAGTCTCCACTAATATATATCTTCATGTGATACTACTTAAACCTTACGCTCTAAAATATATCAAAATGAAGATTATGACAATTGTTCCGGAAAGTAATACCCAAGGTATTATCCTCTCCCAAACCGTTTCTTTAAAAAAATCTGGGTCGGGCCACGTTTCCATACTCTTCTCCTCCACTACAATAATCTTCCCCGACCTCTTCTAAGCCCCTCGCTAATTAAATTTAACTGTTCATCGCTTAAATCCTTTTTGGGCCTATCTACGCGGCCTTTTTTCGCAATATTTATTCTACCTAAAATTTCTTTTAACATCCTTTTCCTCCTCTAATTAGAAAGAGCCGTGCCCTTTCCTACTCGTCCCACCCCGCGTCCGCGGGCATCATAAAGCTTACTAATGAGATCGCCAGGCAGAGAATCAATTTTTGCAGGACTAACTTTATGCCCCTCATCTTCACCTTCTCCATTTTGGGCAAAGCTAAATTCATCTTCCTCTGCCCAATAATTTATGAGAAGTTTGTTCCAATGTGATCATAATCCCACTTTTTGGGCGTAATTATTTCATGAAACTCATCGAAACCAAATTGATGGCCTGACTCATCAACAATTATTGTGTCTTTATTTTTGTATTGAGCGAGAAATATGGAAGGTTTTATATCCCATATAAATAGTCCATAATAAGTTACCGATACAGATTTTCCTATGTGGATTAAATCTTCGTTTGGTAGTCTGTTCTTTTTCTGGATGTAATAATTGTTTCCCATTTTATCGGCTCCTTTCGATTATCTTATTATACCTAATTTGGTCCTCTAATAGGAATTGTTCAACACATGCCGGGCAGTTATGGTACAGTTTTGTTCTCTGCTCAAAGATTTCCCCACAATTATCACACTTAGTTTCTACCATTCTTTTTCACCTTTTTTCGTAGTCGATGGAAAGTCATATCATGACACCGCACATACAACCAACGACTCGTCTCCACCACACTATGACCACCCCCGCAGCCACTCAACCCTCGCTCCTCACACTTCCCACGAATCTCCAACTCAATATTGGAAGGTCGTCCTGGGCCACGACGGGTGGGGTGTTCACGGTCTCCGGGGCTGCCCATCACATTCAAGAAGTCCAGGGTGTTGTTAGTGATTTTGTTCAGCTCTGAGAGGTAGCAGGGTTCCAGGTCAAGTTTACGGAGCAAATTACATCCTCTTAGTACATCTTCCAGGGTATTAGTCATCTACACTTCCCCCCACTGTTTTGCCATTGCTTCTGCTATACCAGAATAAAAGATACTTCTTTTCTTACCTCTATCTTTACTTGGCCCCATTTTATGAATCCTATTTTCCCTACCTTCAACAATGTTTGTGGGTTTAAGTAATGGAAGATTTTTTAGCCATAAACAAGTCTTTTTTGTTTCTCCATGACCAAATTGCCATGGTTGAATTATTTGGTCTGGCTTTCTTATTCTTGTAGAAATTATTGAGACTGGATTTTCTAAAGCAATTTTTTCTATTGGCAAGTTTAGAAGGAATTTCACAAATTCTAATGCTTCAGCTTGTTCTTTTTGCTTATACTTAAACCATCTTGCTCCACTTACAGCTAAATGGGTGCATGGTGGGTGACAAATTGCTAAGTCATAATCATCCCAATCAATCTTTAATTTGGCAATATCTCCAGTAATGTGAGGGCCAGGCGATTCTGTTGGTAGTAAATCATATGACGTTGCATTATGACCTTCTTTTATAAATGCGTCTCTTACTGTTCCTGAAAATTCACATAATACAGCGATATTCATTTTTTTATTGCCTCCTTTTTTTACAATAGTTATATGGGAACAGAAAGGGCATTAAAACCGGGTTTCTGTATCGGTATATCATAATTCTGCATATTTTTATAAAAAAGAGGGTGTTATTATTCCCCCGTCAGTCCGACCTGGTAAGCCCCGGACCTTCCGATAAATATTATTAATTTTGTCCCTCATTTTCATTATAAAGGTTTGTGGAGGCTTATTGACTTGGAGGCCCCTCCTCCCCATTATAGAACGCATCACCATATCCACCCGATTTGTGGCCTTCCATTGTATCCTATTTCCCATATAAACCAGGCGTATGTAATCGTCCCACGGTTTTTCATAGATAATCCCAGGTTAAAAGTATTCATTCACCATCTCATCAGCGTCGGGCAGTTCGTATGCGGGCTCCTCGACGTGTAGGTTCGGGTGGTAGTATAGTTTCAACCTTTCGTATGCTTTTTGCCGAAGCTCTTTCTGCCGTCTTGGGTCGGCCTTACCGGCCCAGACGTAATCCCAAATGATTCTACTTAGTTTCTCGTCCATATCTTCAGTGTAGGATAAAAACGTATCGTCGTTTAGTAGTAGCTCGACCGTTTCGCTAGTGTAGATGGATAGGATGTAGTAGTTACCATTTTTCTTTACTGAACCATACCCTTGGAGCCGGTCGTGGGCCATATCTGCTGCCAATCGACTTTTATAAGATTTGAATAATCGACCCATGTGGGAATTGCCATTTTTGTAGATCCCAAATTTCAGTGTCTTGAGCTGGGCAAGAAACCCTTCTTCCATCTTCACCGGCTCATAGCTTGGTATTTCATATTCTAATA
>JAUYBK010000039.1:0-15000 GCA_030693105.1 Methanobacteriaceae archaeon
ACCTGCTAAAAGTCAACAAATACAATTTAAAAATATGGAAGATCCTGTTAAATTTTCTATTGGCGCTAAAAACTATGTACTGCCCGGGGAAGACTGCTGTTTACTACCCACCACTTCCACTTCCGCTGAAGAACTGTCCCGCTACTTTGCCGAATATGTCTACCGCGCCCTTAAGAAGTTAGACACAAAAATGGAAAGTGTTCAGATATGTGTAAATGAAGGCATTGGGCAGGGAGCCTACTACACCGTTGAAGACTAAAAATCTCACGAGGACTAAAATTGAAAACCCACATATCTGAAGTTTTTTCAAGTATACAGGGCGAAGGAACTCTTTTAGGTCGAAGACAAATATTTATAAGGTTTTCCGGCTGTAATTTGAACTGTAATTACTGCGACACACCTCAAAGTAGAGATATTGACTTTGGTGAAGAGTTGACCACGGCCGAACTTTACCAAAAAATCGAAAGTCTAAAAACTCCAGATTTACATTCAATATCATTAACTGGGGGAGAACCATTACTTAATTCAGATTTTATAAAAAAATTTCTTCAGGAATACAGCTTAAACTGTTTATTAGAGACTAATGGTTCTTTACCGGGCGAAATTGAAAAAATAGTTGATTATTTGAATTATGCATCGGTTGATATAAAATTACCTGAACATGAGGCAGTTTCTGATTGGGAAAATCTCTTTGTTAAGGAACTAAAATCCATAAACCTATTAATAGAGGAGGGGATAGATATTCACTGTAAAGTGGTGGTACTGCCCTCGACTCCCGTAGACGAAATGGGTTTTATAGCATCCCGAATTAAAGAAGAAGTAAAAAAAAGCTCTAAAATCTCTATGGTGGTTCAACCTTCCAGTCCCCTTCAAGATTGGGCGTATTGCCAGAGTAAAATATTGAAAATCTCGGAAGAAACAGGTAAATATTTGGATGTATTAACCATACCCCAGGTTCATAAACTTCTGAACTTGAGATAGGAGGTTTTTAAATGGAAATGGATACCAAGGTCACTGTACACGACGCTATGACACCAGGAGTCATAACCGTAGACCCTCAGACCAGCGTTGCAGAAGCAGCCCGAATAATGACCGATAAGGACATAGGGTGTCTTATTATTAAGAGCAACTCTAAACCAGAAGGACTTATTACTGAGAGCGACGTCATTGCCAAGGTGGTATCTAAGGATTTAAAAGCCAGCCAAATAACCGTTGGTGAGCTCATGACCCAGCTCCTCATTAAAATCCATCCTGGCTGCGAACTTAATGAAGCGGCCCGAATGATGGCCAAAAATAATATTAGAAGGCTGCCAGTTGTTAACAATGACGTCCTGGTGGGGATTATAACTTCTACGGACGTTATAACGGTTTCACCAGAACTAACTGAAATACTGATAGAAAATGCCCGGATGGAAACACCCGTTGACTATTCTAAAGACTCAAAATCAGTTCCTGGGGCCTGTGAAGTCTGTGGTAATTACATAGAATACCTGGTCGAAGTCGACGGTAAATTTGTTTGTGAAGAGTGCAAGGAAGACCTAGAGGGGGAATAGGCTTGCCCACCGTGGAAAAAATAATGACTTCCGACCCCATCTCAGTATCTTTCGACACCCCTGCCACACGTGTCAGGTCTCTCTTTAGGGATGAAGGTTTAAGGTCCATACCGGTAGTATCTAACAACCATCTAGACGGTGTTGTAACTCGTGGAGGAATGTTACACATTTCATCTGCTAAGTCTAACCTCACTGCCGGTGGGATCATGGAACACCCGAAGGTTATTGCCACTCCGGATATGGATATCAGAGACCTAGCAATTAATATTTTAGATTCAGGTGTGGTTTATGCCCCGGTAGTAGAATCTGCTGATAGCATGGAACTTAAAGGCATAATTACTGTAGCAGATATTCTTAAAATCCTTTTAAAAGTATCAGAACCACGAGACGAGACCATAGATGGGATATATACTAAGGATGTGGTCGGCTGTGATTATCGTGATTTGATATTTCATGTCTGGAATCGCATGGATGAAACTGGATTTTCTGGTCTTCCTGTAATGAAAAAAGGAAAAATTATAGGAATTATTACCCGAAAAGACATAATAAATTCTGGAAATGTTAGAATAAACCGTGAATCCGACGATATGAGACGGTCAACCCTGGTAGAAAAGATAATGAAGACACCGCCCTTGGTTGTCACTCCGGGTACATCAACCAGAAAGACTGCAGAATTACTCTTAGAGTATAATATCGGTCGTCTGCCTGTGGTAAAAAATCCGTTATATATCAAAAATGAACCCGAAAGAGCTAAAAAGGCCGATTTAATTGGCATAGTTTCAAGGGAAGATATTTTATGGTCATATGTAGGATGAAAATCCAACTTCCATCACCCTTAAAGTTAGGGCTAAAACTATTTTTAAGATTTTTTAGGGTTATTCAGATTAATTATCTCACGAGAGGTGTATAGATGAGAAAAAAACAAACCATAAACCTGGTGAAGTCTATGGACCGTGGTCCACTGGAATTTGAAACCCATGCCTCCGAGCATGATGGAGATGTGATGAGCATAGCCAAAAAGAAAGTGGTTACTGCACCCCAAACCGCCACCATTAAGGAAGCAGCGGAAATAATGGTGAAAAACAAGTTCCGAAGAATCCCTATCACTGACCCTGGAACTGACAAGCTTCTGGGAATAGTTACCTCCATGGATATCCTAGATTTTCTGGGAGGGGGAGACAAGTACAAGATCCTGGAGGAAAAACACCAAGACAACTTCCCCTCTGCAGTAAATGAACCTGTTAAGGAGATCATGACCAGAGAAGTGGAAGTACTAACTAATAAAAGTTCTATTACCGATGCAGTATTTAAAATGATAGATAAGGGAATCGGAGGATTACCGGTGGTTGATTCTAAACATAAGATAGCTGGAATAGTATCCGAAAGGGACTTCGTGCTGCTATTAGCTGGCGTATTGACCGACGAGTCGGTGGAAGATTACATGACCGAAAAGGTCATCACCACCTCACCCGGGACCCGAATCGAAGGCGCTTCCAAGATCATGGTTAGAAACAGACTCCGCCGGATCCCAGTAGTGGGTGAGGAAAGAAAAACTTCCCACCCTGAAGAAGAGAAAATTGTGGGAATAGTAACTGCCACTGACGTGCTGGAGTTTCTGGGCAAGAATCAGGCCTTCGATCGAATGATTACCAATAGTGCCGAAGAAGTCTTAAACACCCCCATAACGGTCATCATGGAAAAGGAAGTTATTTCAGTGGAACCAAGAACTAGACTGGGTGATACTTGCCAGTTAATGTATGAGAAAGGAATTGGTGGACTTCCAGTAATAAAAAATGACAATATATATGGAATAATCACTGAAAGGGATATTTTAAAAGCCATCAAAGGTTAATAACTCAATAATAACCAGCAATAATCGAGAGAATGATATCATGATAAAAATTAAGGATATTATGAACCCGGAAGTCATTGTAATGCAGGAGAACGAGCAGGTGAGTCACGCCCGTAACTTAATGCTCAAACACGCTTTTAGCCGGATTGTCGTCTATGACGGTAATGAAAACCCAGTGGGAATGGTTACTGAAAAAGACTTAACTCGTAGAATGGGCGGAAAAGGCCCGGCCTGGAGGAGAAGGCCCATTGATAAAATTTCAATCAGCCGGGTGATGTCCAATAATCTGGTAACAATAGGTCCTAATAATGGAATAAGGGATGCTGTGGAGCTAATGATAAAAAATGGGATTAGTTCAATTCCGGTGGTTGATGAAGAAGGACTAGCTGGGATAGTAACCAAAACGGACGTTATTAAATTCTATAGTGAAAAATTAGGGGGTCTTTGGAAAGTCTCCGATCTTATGTCCTCTGCTGTGGTAACTGTAAGTGAAAAACACAGCATTGGCCATGTTATAAGCACAATGGAAGAAAAAGGGATCGGAAAAATCATAGTGGTAAGGAACAGTGAGCCACTGGGCATAATCACCCCTGCCAACATTTCTTTCGCCAACGTGGAGGACCATGAAACTGGTATTAGTGTGGAGAAAATCTATTTCATCAGAAAAACCGAAGGAAAGGATAAAACGAATGTTAGACAAGTCTCCATGCTGACTGCAGGGGATATAATGACCGACAACCTGGTAATGGTTCAAAGTAATGAAGACGCTGCCCGAGCAGCGGAAATCATGTTCGAAAAGGAAATCAGCGGGTTGCCAGTAGTGGACGACGGCGACTTGGTGGGTATAATCACCAAAACCGACCTTATACGGGGAATCCAGTAAAATTAATCGAGGGGATGCAAAATGCATGTACAGGATAGAATGTCAAAAGAAGTGGTAGTGATAGATAAAGACCAGAACATTCAAGATGCCCTCAAATTAATGAAAAAACACAAAATATCCCGCCTAATAGTGGTGAACACCAACCAAAACCATCAGAAAGAACTGGTAGGGATTGTTACTGAAAAAGACATAGCTTTCCACATGGGTTCATCTAAATACGGCAACTTAGCACCTTCTCACTTCCACATTTCCACGGTAATGACCTCTACTCCGGTTACCATCCCAAGCAATAAAAGTTTAGGAACAGCTGCCCAGATGATGTTGGAAAACAGAATCGGCGGCCTTCCCGTGGTTGATGATGGAGAAATAGTGGGTATGATAACCAAGTCGGACTTCATGGCTACTTGTCAGGGTCGACCCTTCACCGAAATAAAAGTTGAAGAATGTATGGCCACGAAAATTGTTACCGTCGCACCTCAGGACCGGCTGGTCCACGCCCGGAGAATCATAATAGACGATGACATCGGAAGAGTTATCGTTACCGAAGATAACAAGATTCAGGGAATTCTAACTGCTAAGGACATTGCTCTGTCCATGATGTCCTTCCGTAAAGTTGTCCCGGATAAGTACATGTCCTCCCGGATCAGAAACCTCTTAGTGGAAGACGTAATGACTCAGAATGTCAAAACCATCAGAAAAGATGCCACCATTGCGGAAGCAAGTCATATGATGCTTGAAAATGGGTTCAGTGGTCTTTTAGTGGTGGATGATGAAATGGAGGGCCTGATAACCAAAACCAAAGTTCTCCAACTCATTGCAGAACTAGAGGAGGTTCGTTAATTCCATCTATTCTTAAGTGTCCCAACTGTGATTCGGCAACGCGTTCGGGAAGGGGGAGAAGATCCCCCGAAAAATTTTTTTTTGAATGTCCTTCCTGCGATACAGTTTCTGAAATTAGTTTAAAGGACTTTGTAGAATTGGAACTGCCAAAAATTCTTGATTTAAGTCCTGAGCAGCTTAAAAGTGCTTTAAATCGTGGTATTATTAAATTCTACAGTGGATTTGGTATAGAGGCCGTTCAAATCCGTAAAAGTTTTGGAAAAATAGAAGAGGGGACCATGATATGTTTAGGGGATAATATTGATGTGGTAATAGGATTTCCCAAGATCAGAAGAACTTTAATGTTGTCTCCTGCACTCCAAAAACATTTTAAGGACCAAGTGGCTCTTGAAGAGAAGATGAACGGTTATAATGTCCGAATTGCCCGGGTGAATGGTCAAATTAAAGCGTTTACCCGGGGAGGATTTATATGTCCTTACACCACCAAAAAGGCCATTCAACTAATGGAAATGGATAAATTCTTTGAGGATAACTCGCACTTGGTTATTTGTGGTGAGATGGTAGGGACTGATAATCCCTACGTATCCCATTACTATCCTGAAATTGGTAAACTGGGGTTTAGAATTTTTGACGTCCGTGAAAAACTTACCAACACTCCCTTAGCTGTCATGAAAAAAAGAGAACTCCTGGAAGAATACAATCTTCCTTCAGTCCGCCTCTTTGGTATTCACGATACCGATGAAGCTGCCCATGAAGTGCTGGAAATTGTAAAAAGATTAGGTAAAGAAAATAGGGAGGGAGTGGTAATAAAGGATCCTAAAATGGAAATACCCCCCTTAAAATACACCTCTTCGGAGGCTCATGCTTTGGAATTGGAATATGCATTCAGCTTTCCATTTGACTTGGGACAGGCATTTTTCTTTAGCAGGGTTCTTAGAGAAGGATTCCAATCATTTGAGATGGGAGAATCAGATGAAGAGAAAAAATTAAGGGCTCAAAGGATAGGGGAGTCTATTTTAAATCCCCTGCTGAACACCATCCAACTCATCGCCGAGGATAAAATAGCAGCGGAAGACATGGTTATTGAAGTGGACCACCCGGAGGAGGCAGAAGATTTTGCACGATATCTGCGGGATATGGGAGTTATGGCATTGATAGTTGAAGTTAAGGGTGGAAAAGCAGTAATAAGGAGGCTGCACCAGTCCAGTTCGGATAAAGTGAGTAATTATTTGCAGGGCGGGCTTTACTAAATTAGAAGGTTAAAAAATATGATCATTGGATTTTTAGGCCCTACCGGTACTTTTGCCGAAGAGGCCGCGTCTCAAATAAAAGGAGAACTCCGTGCCTTTGGCTCCATAGTGGAGGTTATAGAGGCGGTAAAGTTTGAGAAAATCGACCGTGGGGTGGTGCCTATTGAAAACTCGGTGGAAGGTTCGGTAGGAGTAACACTGGATATTATAGCTCAGGAAGATTCTTTAAAAATAGAAAGGGAAATTATACTTCCTATCCGTCAATATTTACTACTAAATCCTGAAGCTGCCCTGGAAGAAATAGACGAGGTTTATTCGCATTCTCAAGCCCTGGCTCAATGCCGACATTTTCTGGAAAAATTAGGGGTATCTACCCGTGCCACAGTGAGTACTACGGCAGCAGCCGAAATAATAAAAGGTACTAGAAATGCTGCAGCCATTGGAAACTCCCGCGCTGCCAAAATATACGGATTGAAAATTGCTGCTCGAGATATTCAAGACTATCCCAACAACACCACCCGTTTTGTGGCAGTGGGAACGCAAGATCATCCCTTAACAGGTAAAGATAAAACATCTATAGTTTTTTCACTACCAGCGGATCATCCGGGAGGTCTTTACGATGTACTGGGTGAATTTGCCAAGTTAAAAATAAATCTTACCAAAATCGAGTCCAGACCTTCCAAAGAAGGGCTGGGAATCTATATTTTCTTCCTAGACTTTGAGGGGCACCGGGAAGAAGAGGTTATTCGCAATGTTTTAAATAACATTAAATCCAAGGTAGGATACGTAAAGATTCTTGGCTCCTATCCATTAGAAGGAGATGATTGATATAGCCCCCGATAAGGAAAAAATTATTAGAAGCTTGCAAGAGCTCGAATTTGAACATTCACAGGGAAAAATTTCCCGCAAAGCTTATCTTTCCCAGAAAAAAGAGTTGAATGAGCAACTTGAAACTTTAGATGTTGCCAATAGAATTAGAAGGCTCCAGGGTAAAGGTCAAGCCGAAAAACCACTTGAATACTGGACTGAAAAGGAGGAAAAGCAAAAAAAACTTGCAGAACGGGAAGTACTTTTCAAGAAGTATGTCAATAACCCCCAACCTAAGGGCAAGTTTGCTTCAGTTACCAATAGTAGGCGTAAAACAATAATAGCTTTATTCCTGGTCGTTGCATTTTTTGTGGGAACTGGTTTTGGTGCCCTTATTATGCAAGGGTCTTTTGATGCATCCAGTGCTTCCCTGCTGGTTAATGAAAGTGCTTTTCCCGTTAAAAATACCACCAACACCACTAATGTTACCACCAACACCCCGGTAATCAAGAAAAATACTACGACTAAGGTTATGACTACACCAACACCAACTCCCACTCCAACTCCCACTCCTCCTGTTAACGGAACTTAAAGATAAGTTTATATATGAAAAAGGTGTTAGAATGAGAAAATACCTCCTTTTAATATTTACAATTCTAGCGGTATTAATGGCATCAGGATGCATTACCAATGATAAAAGCAACGCTACCAATACCTATGCTCAGAATAATGTCACTTTCACTTATCCCGGATCTTGGGCTGTAGCTAATACCACTTCTCCTGATGCCGTAGCTGCTGTAGCTGACCCCAAGAGTGTTATTCCTAAAACAGATTCCCCCACTACTCTTGTGGTAATTCAAAAATCACCTTTGCCTAAGGGCTCTAATTTGAGAAAAACCTACGATGATAATTACGCCAATTTCTTCAACAACACTGGTTACCAGAAGGTTTCCGAGGCCAACATAACCACAGACAAACTAAAAGCATTTGAAAACGTTTACACCTCCAGTTCGGGCGGTGTTGAAAAACAGTTCAGAGTAGTCTGGCTTCAAAATAATCTTAATATCTACGTAATACTGTGCAGTGCCAAAAAAGAGGACTTTGAAAGTCAACAAACCAATTTTGACCTTATTATCAATAGTTTCCGGGCCCAGTGATGTTTTAAGGTTCTTTAATACCTCCTCTTACATTTTTTCCTTACCTTTTGTTTAGTTAAACCCTTATTTATTCTTTATAATGGCGTTTTAAAGTGTTCATTGTGCCTACACCCATCCAAGGAAAAAATTATATATTGGGTGGTTAGATAATATAAAAGAGCAGAGTTTCACCTTTATACAAGTAGTGATAGGGCTTAATCCAAAAAACTGCTTTTATTTTAATCATACATCCAAATAACTCAAATATTAACCTTTAAAGTTAGAACGGGGTCTAAATCTATGATTCCGACCGGTCAAAAAACGATTTTAAGGAGTCCCCTAAATCGTTTTAGCCCATAACTAATTGGAGGAATTAGGGAATGGTATTGCCAGTGTGCGATGTCTGTCTAAGAAGTGGAACACTTTGTCAAGGCTGCGAAAATAAGATAAACAGCGGCGAAATCAGCAAATTAGATCTGGACATTTCCAAAATACTTTTCAAACTGGGGAATGGTAAAATTGGTTTTAAAAAGACCATTGAAATAGGTGACGTGGTTATTATTGTTACCGATAAAGATCAAGTCGGTAAACTGATAGGTAAAGGCGGAAAAATTGTCAGAGAAATATCCAAAACCTTGAAAAAGAAAGTTAGGGTGGTGGGAGAAAATTCTGATTTAAAATCGGTGGCTAAGGACATCCTGTCCCCGGCCCGTATTTCTGGAATAAACATAATTTATGGGATGGATGGGGAGCAGAAATACAAAATCCGGGTAATGAAAGATGATTATAGAAGGGTCCCGGCTAAATTGGACCTTTTAAATGAGATCATCCAACAATTAACTGGAGAAAAAACCCTAATGGTAATTGACCGGGATGATTACTAAACTAGTATTGAACTAAAACTAAGTGGACGTATTAAGCATGCAAATTATTCTTTGTGTAACGGGGAGTGTAGCCGCAGTTGAAACCGTTAAACTGGTCCGGGAACTCAAAAGACAGGGATTTAGGGTTAAATGCTTCATGAGTGATGGGGCCTGTGACATAATAAATCCGTACGCTCTGGAGTTCGCCTCTGGCGAAAAAGTGGTCACCAAACTCACCGGTGAAATTGAGCACGTTAAATATGCACGTGAGGACTTGATAGTGGTGGCACCCGCCACCGCCAACGTAATAAGTAAATTTGCGTACCGGTTAGCTGATAACCCCATTAACACTTTACTAGTCACGGCTTATGGTTATGATACTCCTATTCTTTTCGTACCCTCCATGCACGAGTCTATGTACCGAGCTGTGGAGGAGAATGTAAATAAACTGAAAGATGATGGAATAATTTTTGTCGAACCTCGAAAGGAAGAAAACAAGGCTAAATTTCCATCCATTCAAGATATAGTTCTTAATGTACAACGAGCTACTTCAAAAGGATATTTAAAAGGTAAAAAGGTCATGGTGAGTTCTGGGGCTACTTATGAGGGTATAGATCCCATAAGGGGAATAACCAACCGTAGTTCTGGAAAAATGGGTTTAGAACTGGCTAAAGAGGCTTTCCGGAGAGGTGCAGAGGTAACTTTAATCTGTGGCCGGGTTGAAGTTGAAATCCCGTCCCTCTTCAATGTGATAAATGTTGAATCTGCCCTTGATATGCAGTTAGAAGTGGAAGGCCGGGTCCTGGACCATGACGTATTCTTTTCTGCCGCAGCCGTGTCTGACTTTACCCTGGATAAGGTAACCCACAAAGTCTCATCCCGGAATGATATAACCCTCCATCTACACCCTACTCCTAAAATTATCAACCGGGTGAAGGTTATAAATCCTGAAATATTTTTAGTGGCATTTAAGGCCGGCTACGATGTTTCCCACGAAGAAATCATCCAATCCGCTAAAAAACGTATGCAGGAATCTTCGGCCGATCTGGTGGTGGCCAATGATGTGGCGGTTCCGGGGGCGGGGTTTGGGGCTGATGATAACCAAGTTCTTTTGATTGACGACCACGTGCGGAAATTCCCCTTAAATTCTAAGGCAGAAATAGCCCGGCAAATCATTGACCGGGTTGTGAAAGGGATTTAATATATTGTTCTTCACGTTTTAGAAAGCAAACTCACAAACCAAGGCCCGGTGGTCTTTCTCGTAGGGCTCCAGATCTATCTTTTCCACCACCCGGAAACCCGCCTGCTTAAGTTTAGACTCTTCCTGCCTGAAGATCTTTTTAGGGCGCTGGTTAACGTCTATACTGCGGGCTTTAACCGTTATAATTCCCCAACCCTCTTCTTTTAAAAACCGACGCATGTTTACAATGAAGAGTTCAGTCTGCTTGGGTTGGGCCACGTCACAATAAACGAGGTCCACTTCTTGCAGGAGGGCCTGGTAATGGTGGGGTTTGGCAGCATCGTCTAAGATGGGGATCAAATTCTCCCGCTGCCGACTTAAATGTAGTAGTTCTCTCATCATGCGGGGTGAAAACTCAACGCAGTAGATTAAACCGTTTATTATTATGTCAGATAAATGAGAAGGGGTAGTTCCTGCTGATGCCCCTAAGTAGAGTACTTTGGAATCTTCTTGCACCGGAAAATTTTCCAGGCCATTTCTAATGGCTGCTGCCAACTTAGAACGGCGAGGATCCCATATACGCAGTTCATGTTCTTCGAAGTCCACTAATTTTTCACCGTAGACCTTTAAATGGGGGGTGAGGTTGATGGTGGCTACATTATCGTCTAACTGGTAGACCCCTGGATATTTTTCTTTTACTTCCATATTTTATTCCTTATTAAGATTCTGTAGGGTTTCGTGAATTTGAGAATGGCTATCGGCCACTGTATCCTTAATAGCCTCTGCTTCTTTATTTATATTTGATAGACAAGCCTCTGCTTGATCCCGGTTGCACTGCAAGGTTTCCTTTAATGTTAAGAAGTTCTTTTTGAGCCGATCCTCTACGCGTCGTGAGAACCATATGGCAAATAAGGCCAGGACTATGGAAACTATGCTGGATATAATGGATGTTACAGCTACCAAGTTTTCCAATACTATCACCTTATCTTTTTTTTTACATTCTAGTAATAATCCTTCAACTCACTCTTAGAAAAACGTTTTTTATCCCGGGTTTTCTTTTTTTGGGGGGTTTTTGATTTTTTACCTCTTTTGGGAAAGGGATGGGCTTTTTTTATTTCCTCTACATGTTTCTGGAAATTTTCCACAATGGAGGGGTCCTTTTCTCCACTGAAGAAGTCTTTGCGAACGGCCAGGGTTATCTTGGCGGCTAAGGCCCGGGAAACTTTGCCCCTTATCCACCACTTGGCCCCTCTTACCTCGGGATGTTGATAAATGAGCCCGTGTTTAGGTGGTCGTTCTCCAGTTTTTAAATGCCGGAAGAGGGCTTTTTCTGCTCCAATTATTTGAACAGTACTGGAGGGTAACATGGCTAGCCTTTTAATGCTGCCTACGTGTGAAATTAACTTGGCACCCAGTGAAGGGCCAGCCAACTTTCGAAGATTAGGGGCCAGATCTCCCATCCTTTGATCCACGTATTGGTGGAGTGATTTTTTAGTTGTCTGTAATAAACTCAGGCTTTTGGCAAATTCCTGCAGCATTTTAAGGTCTTCGGGAGATATATCGGCTCCCAAACTTTTTTCAAATTCTAGTGTTTCATCCAAAAGTCCAGAAGTTATTATTGAGTTTCGGTCGCCGTATTTGGCCACCAGCTCCACGTATTTTTCGTGATTTTTAACCTGGTCCAGTTCTGGAAAATGAAGGGGATACCATTCTCGCAACCTTTCGGTGAGTTTAACAGCAGAGTCTTCCACCTCATCTATGGCGTTGATGGCCTGAATAAGCATTAAATCGTCGGCTCGAGATGCTTTTCTAAGTTTTTCCTCGGTAATCTTTATAGATAATTCATGGACTATAGTCCTTAAATCATTTGAGGTATCCGTGAAACCAACTTTTTCCAGGATATCCAGCATATGTCTTCTTAAAAACCTTCCACCGTCAGTTTCTGAAATTACTTGGAAATTTGAATCAGTAATAATCTCATTGTAGGTTGAAGGTAATTTATTGGATTCGATTATGATGTGATGCCCATTTTGAACTAATCTTTCAAGAATTAACTTCTCTTGGGGTCCTATTTCTCCCTTTTGGAGTTCCATGTACTTTTCTGAGAGTTTATCCTTTGGGAAAAGTTCATAATCAAGGACGTTGAAATTTTCATCTAGAGCTACAAACCCTGCGAAAATATCAGTAAGGTAACATTGCATGGGTTTACTGTGTATGGGAAGGATAATAAAATGTGTTCCCAGGTGTAAATCATGCTTGAAGTTGAAATTTTAGAGATGAAATTAAAAAACCCTACGCTGCTGGCTGCCGGTGTGTTGGGAAGTGCCGCATCTTCTTTAAACTGGGCGGCACGCAGTGGTGTTGGAGGGGTGGTTACCAAGTCTTTTAGCCGGGATTCCAATAAGGGTTACGCAAACCCCACCACCGTTGAAGTTAGGGGCGGTATAATAAATGCCATTGGACTTTCCAACCCGGGAGTGAAGGCATTCAAGGGAGAACTTGGAAAGTTAGAAGGTAAAGTACCAACCATTGCCTCATTATATGGTTCATCTCCGGAAGAGTTCTCAAAAGTCGCTAAAGAGGTAGAAGATCTGGCTAACGCCCTGGAACTCAACTTGTCCTGCCCCCATGCCATGACTGGCTGTGGCGCAGCCATTGGCCAGGACCCTGATTTAACAGCACAAATTGTTAGTGCAGTTAAAAAAACGGTTAAAATCCCCGTCATTGTTAAGTTAACTCCTAACGTAACGGATATAGTTGAAATTGCAGTATCTGCAGAAAAAGCAGGCGCTGACGGAGTCACTCTCATAAATTCTCTGGGCCCGGGCATGTCCATAGACCTAGAAACTGCACGGCCAATTCTCTCCAACCGTTTTGGGGGAATGTCAGGCCCTGCAATAAAGCCTATCGCTTTAAGATGTGTTTATCAAGTTTACGAAGCAGTCAAAATCCCCATAATTGGTGTGGGCGGGATAATAGACTATAAAGACGCAGTGGAATTCATATACGCTGGTTCCCAATGTGTTCAAATCGGAACCGCCGTCATGTACCATGGTTTGGAAGTTTTTCAGAAAATATCAAATGGTATGGAGCACTTCATGAAAGAAATGGGCTTCCAATCGGTGAATGAAATGGTGGGATTGGCCCATCAAGATTAGGAGCTGATATCATGCACGTTCCCCAAGTAATTAAAATAAAAAGGATAGAAAAAGAAACGCCTACTGTTAAAACCTTCGTGTTTGACTGGAATATCGTTGATGAGCGTCCTGGTCAGTTCATGATGGTGTGGAACTTTACCGATGAAAAGCCCATGTCCATCTCCTGCATTGATCCGGTAGCTGGTGAGATAGGGTTGTCCATCAAAAATGTGGGGAAGATCACCAACCAGTTACATTCCTTAAAAGAAGGTGATAAAATGGGGCTTCGCGGCCCTTATGGGAGAACTTTCCAGATGGCTGGATCGAAGATACTGGCCGTGGGAGGAGGTATTGGAATGGCTCCTATTTTTGCCTTCGCAGCTGAAGCATCTAGAAGGGGACTGGAATTAGAAGTTATTAGTGCTGCAGTCACTGAGGAAGAACTCTTATTTGTAAAAAAACTCGAAAAATTCGGTGTTAAAGTACATCCTGCTACTGACGATGGTAGTTGTGGGTTTTGCGGCTTTCCAACATTATTATCCGACGATATTCTCCAAGATGGAGATTTCGATATGGTGCTAGGTTGCGGCCCGGAGCCTATGATGAAGGGGCTTTTCGAAATTGCAGAAAAATATAAAATACCCTCACAGTTCTCCTTGGAACGATGGATGAAGTGTGCCATTGGTATCTGTGGGCAGTGCTGTGTGGACGAGGTGGGATGGAGAGTCTGTGCTGAAGGCCCTGTTTTCTGGGGCCATGAACTTCGCATGATAACCGAATTCGGCAACTACAAGCGAGATTCATCCGGCGTAAAACACAAATTCTAGTTTAGTACAAATTCTAATTTTAGGGGTATCAATGATTTATAAACTTAAAGGAACGCTCACTTCTGCATTTTTTGTAGTCCTGGTGCTTATAGTATTATCTTTAATAGTTCTCACGCCCATGCTGGGCATGATTATCCTGGCTGCTGTATTTGCCTATGCAGTAAGACCTTTATCCCGCCGAATGGAACTTAAATTAAGATAACGTTCTTTATCCATGCTTTGGCCATGATCGTGGTTATTTTACCGTTAATTGCCATTTGGTTTTCTTCATTGATTCTTTAATACATTCTTCCCCGGCTATAATGGGGTTGATAAAGAGCCTAAACTTGGGTGAAATGAACAGTAATTCGGTTCAAAATTCCCCTCTGGTTATCCAGCACGTTTCTCCCAGCTTATATCCTTACCTGGGCTCGTTTTTCAACTTCCTTGACGTTGCAGTATCCTACGTGCTCCGGGGGTTAGTCAGTTATCTGGTGGGATTATTACAGTCCATACCCACGGTGGCCCTGGAACTTTTCATTTTTTTTGCAGCCACTTTTTACTTTGCCCGAGATGGGGAAAAAATAGGAGTTTATGTGGAATACATCATTCCTGAAAACGGAAGCACTTTTTTGAGAACCTTTTCCGGGAAACGGATCTGGTCTTAAAAAGCATATTTTACGGCCATTTTCT
>JAUYBK010000039.1:20000-22876 GCA_030693105.1 Methanobacteriaceae archaeon
GGTTAAGGGAGGTTAAGGAGATTATGTCCACCGATGTACTGGTGGCTGATCAGGAAATGTCAATTAACGACGCGGCTCGGGTTATGTTCCGTATGGGAATTTCAAGATTACCGGTGATGGACGGAGAAGGTCATCTGGTGGGTATCATTACCAATACTGATATAGTAAGGTCCCATATTGAAAGATCAACCCCCATGAAGGTTAATTACTTTAAAAAGACCCTGGAACAACTCTACGATATTAAGACCAAGTTGTTGCGCCGAAGGGTGCCTATTGATAAGTTGCGTCCTACCCAGGATAAAGTGTACGCCGATGAGCTTCAAGGACGTACCTACGAACTTAAAAGAGGCCTGGCCGAACCTACCATAGTGGTAGAAACTGGGGATCGATTCGTCCTGGTTGACGGTCACCACCGTACCGTTGCTGCCCGAAAATTAGGATATCGTGAAATAGATTCCTACGTTATCAAACTGGACCATGATCTTAAATTGGGAATGGAAAAAACTGCTGATAAGAACGGGATATACTCTTTTGACGATATTGAAATCATCGACGATGCCCAGCACCCCCTAATTGCCATAACTAGCAGCCTGCGTAAAGAATCGAAGATGGGCAAAAAGAGGGATTAAAGTGAAAGAAAAAGTTATAAGGGATATTTATAAGGTCCTGGAGGACCGTCGTGATAATCCGGTGGATTCATACACCTCCCGCATTATGCAGGACGACCATAAGTTAGCAGTGGATAAGATACTGGAAAAAATCGGTGAAGAAGCTGCTGAAGTGATAATAGCAGCTAAAAATAAGGATAATCTGGTCCAAGAATCTGCCGACCTAATATTCCACACCCTGCTGCTTCTGGTTTACAGTGGGGTGGAATTGGACCAGTTGTTAGCTGAATTTGAAAGTAGAAGGGGCTAAAAAGATTACTTTTATAAGGATAGTTAAGAAAGAAGGGAATTCTAGTATAATTTTCTACTAATAAGTCTTTTTTTAAAAAAATTACAAGGTTATAAACATGCTTTACCGCGAATTAGGTTCTACAAGGGAAAAGGTTTCTATACTGGGCTTTGGCTGCATGCGCCTACCAACATTGGGCAGTTATGATAAGATAGACCTTAAAAAAGCTAATTCACTACTTGATCATGCCCTCCAAGAGGGAGTGAACTATCTGGACACGGCTTACCCCTACCATGGTATCAGCAACTCGGGGGGCGGTGAGAGTGAAGTTTTTCTGGGGGCGTATCTGGCAGAAAATAACCGGCACGATGAGGTTTATCTGGCCACCAAACTCCCGACCTGGCTCTTGAAGGAGCCAGAAGATCTGGAAAAATTTCTTGATGAACAACTAAAACGTCTTAGAACTGACCAAATTGATTTTTATCTTTTACACTCTTTAAAGGAGAAGCAGTGGTTCCATTTAGAAGATCTGGGAGTTTTTGAATTCCTGGACTCTGCCATTGCTGATGGGCGGATTAAATATACGGGGTTTTCCACCCATGACGAAACTGCCTTTTTTAAAGAAGTGGTGGATTCCTACCCCTGGGATTTATGTCAGTTGCAGTACAATTATCTGGACGAGAATATTCAGGTCGGTAAAGAAGGTCTTGAATATGCGGCAGAGAAAAATCTGGGGGTAGTGATTATGGAACCTTTAAAAGGTGGGGTTCTGGCCAATCAAGTGCCTCCTGAAGTTGAGAAAATATGGGATGAAGTTAATGTCAAAAGAAATCCTGCAGAATGGGCTTTAAGGTTTTTATGGAATCTTCCGGAGGTTAACTTGGTTCTCAGTGGCATGAACACCATGGAACAACTGGTAGAAAATCTTAAAACAGCTGAAGAAGGGCTTCCTGATTCCCTGTCTGCCCTAGAAAATGAGGTCATGGAAAAGGTTAAAATGGCTTATCATGCTAAGATCAGGGTAGAGTGCAGCGCCTGTGGTTACTGTATGCCCTGTCCTTCAGGAATAAACATTCCCCAATGTTTAAGCTATCTTAACCAGGCTGCTATGCTCAATGACATCTCCAATATACAGGGCCAGTACTACTTCATGTTAAAAGACACTGAACACGCCTCTAACTGTTTAGAGTGTGGGCTGTGTGAGGAGATATGTACTCAGAAAATTCCCATCCGGGAGATGTTGAAGGAAGTTAAGAAGACCTTTGGAGATTAAAACTGGGATAAAAAGGGTCTTAGAAATTTTACTTTTGAACTTCGGACATAAAACGCTTTTTAATCTCCCCGGGTTCCATGGGAATCACTGGTACGTTGGCATTACCCGCTTTCACTTTCAAATGGACAAAAACAGGGCCTTCAGTTTTTAATATTTCTTTAAAATCAACATCATCTTGTAAAAAGAATGTTTCTTTGAACCCCACTCCCTCTGCCACTTTTTTAAGATTTACGGTGGATGCGTAACTACATTGAGAACCTGTGGAACCGTAGCACTCATTATCAATCACCACCAGGACCAAATTCTCTGGTTTCTGGTTGTAAATGGTGGCCAAACTACCTAAGTTCATTAACAGTGATCCATCACCGTCCAAAACAACCACTTTCCTTTTTTGGGCCAGTGCTAATCCCAGCCCAATGGATGAGGCCATCCCCATTGATCCCAGCATGTAAAAGTCTGTGGGAGAATCCCTAACATGATAAAGCTCCCGGGAAGGGAATCCGATGTTGCAGACCACCAGTTCCTTCGTTAGTTGTCCTGCAATTTTTTCCAGGGCTTTAATTCTATCCATTTTTTATAACACCACTTAATTTACCAGAATGTTACTTCCAATAATATTCCCACCGGAATCCCCTGAATCATCGCCAACTTCCAGGCTTCCGGTATAACTTTCAAAGATTCTTCAGGAGTTTTAGGATTAAAATAA
>JAUYBK010000105.1 GCA_030693105.1 Methanobacteriaceae archaeon
TACGCGAGAAGAAATCGACGTCGTTATCAGCATCCTGGGCGAAATACTGGCCCAGATTTCTGATTAAAATTTTATTTTTCTTTTTTACTATTTTTTAAGGAATAGAGTACAGTTTTTACACAGATATTCCATGTTAATCACCTATTATCCCTCCATTACCCCAATGTTTTTATATTAAGATAATGATAAAACTAATACATTATTTATCTTCATTTTTGGAGGATTGTCCATGAACCTACACTATCAAACTAACGATAAAGGACACTTGGCCATTGGTGGGGCAGATGCCCTGGATCTGGCCTATGAATACGGTACGCCATTGTATGTTATCGATGAGATGAGGGTGCGCGATAACTACCGACGCGTTTATAAGGCTTTTTCGGGTGAATATAAGAAATTCCAGATATTCTACGCTGCCAAAGCCAACACTAACCTGGCAGTCCTGCGAATATTAGAAGAAGAAGGGAGCGGTATCGATGCTGTGTCCACGGGAGAAATCTATACCGCCCTTTTATCAGGTTTCCAGCCAGAAAGAATATTATACACTGGTAATAATGTTAAGACTCCTGAGTTAGAGTATGCTATGCAGTCAGGAGTCAGGATAAACGTAGACAGTACCTCCCAGCTTAAGAGACTATTGGAAGTTCCCGGGAGTGAGGGACTGAAAATATCCTTCCGGGTAAACCCCCTGGTAGGGGCCGGACATCACGATCACTGCATAACCGGAGGAAAACTCTCTAAGTTTGGTGTTATGGAAGAAGAAGCTGTAAGGGTTTATAAACTAGCCCAGGAACTAGGTTTCAATCCAGTGGGTCTTCATACTCATATTGGTAGTGGAATTCTGGATCCTGAACCATTTAAATTAGCGGTGCAGGTTCTGATGGACGTGGCGGGGCGGGTGCACAGTGAAGCTGGAGTCAACTTCGAATTCATAGACTTCGGTGGAGGTTTGGGAATACCCTACACTCCAGATGAACCCCTCCTGGAAATTAAAACCTTTGCCAAGGAAATTGTGGGACTGTTTAAGGACAAGTTATACCAGTACGACTTGGGCAACCCCACCATGTGTATAGAACCGGGAAGATACTTGGTGGGAGATGCTTCCTACCTACTAACCCAAGTAAACACTGTTAAACAGAGCTACCGGAAGTTTGTGGGAGTGGACGCTGGTTTCAACACCCTACTGCGGCCCACCATGTACGGCAGTTATCACCACATTCTGGTGGCAGATAAGCCAGAGGCAGCCCCCGCCGGAAATGTGGACGTGGCCGGTAACATCTGTGAATCAGGGGATTTATTTGCTAGGGACCGCCCCTTACCCGAAGTGAAAGAGGGAGACATTCTGGCCATAATGAACGCTGGAGCTTACGCCTTCTCCATGGCCAGCCATTACAACAGTCGGCCCCTTCCCGGTGAAGTATTAGTTAAAGAAGGACAAACGGATGTTATAAGGGAAAGAGAAACTTTTGCGGACTTACTGTCCAAGCAAAACTTACCAAGGAGGCTTTTAAAATGACCACCCGGACCATTGTTCTTTTTTCCAAGATGCAGGGCCTGGGTAACGACTATGTGATCATCGACGAATCGGAAGAAACTGTTATTCCCGAAGACAAAAAGCCAGGAGTAGTGGAAGAACTATGTCAACGAGGTTTCTCCATCGGTGCCGATGGAGTTATCTTCGTGGCGCCATCTACTATGGCTGACACTCGTTTCAGGATTTTCAATGCCGATGGTAGTGAAGCGGAGATGTGCGGCAATGGTATTCGTTGTTTCGGCAAGTTCGTTTACGAAAACCGGATTATAGAAGCCGAAGAAATTAAGGTGGAAACTCTAGGGGGTATTAAAACCCTGAAACTCAATGTGGAAGATGGTGAAGTAGTTTCCAGTCGGGTGGACATGGGATTGGCCAGTTTTCTCACCCGGGAAATACCCATGGTCACCGAAAAGGAAGAATTCATAGACGAAGAACTGGAAGTGGGTGGAATAAAATTCCCCCTAACTGCAGTGAATGTGGGCAACCCCCACGCTGTGATTTTCACCGACAACTTAAAAGAAGTTGGTCTAGCAGAGTTAGGGCCCATCTTAGAGAACCATGAAGCCTTTCCAGAACGGACCAACGTCCATTTTGTCCGGATAGTCCAGCCCGACGAAGTGGAAATGATCACCTGGGAAAGAGGTGCGGGATTCACCTTGGCTTGTGGTACGGGTGCCACCTCCGTAGCCTTGGCCGGTTACCGGCTGGGACAGTTAGATAAAAACGTTCTGATACACCTACCCGGCGGCAACCTTGAAATAAGCGTTTACCATGAGAACGGAAATCTGGGTGCCTTCATGGAAGGTGGCGCATTAATGGTATTTGAGGGAATAATTGAAGTAGAATATTAGGACCGGTTGTAAATCCGGCTCTAACTACTTATTTAAATTTAGATTAGTATTTCACTGACCGGCTAGGGACTTTGATTAACTTAAGTTTTTTTTAACTGGCGTTAAGACCATTTAGACATTTCCCTTATAAATCGGTGTTATTATTTTGAGCTTGATATAATTATATTATTAATATGATAAATATGCTAATTTTTAATAACTAGGCGCCTTGTATAGGCCATTATATTAAATTGATCACCACCTTCCCCTCTTCCAGAATTTTTATAACCCTTACTAACCTAACAATGGTTAGGAGATAATTATTATGGACGTTGCAATGTTATCAGTCGAGTACTTGAACGGAAATACAGAACTTTTTGACGTTACCCTTCCCGAAGTAGATGTAATCAAAATCATGGAAGACCGTATTATTATCAGCTTCGCTAAAGACCCTTCCTCGGGCAAAAAGAAGTGTAAAGTGATAATAACTGAAAATTTGGCTAGTTACGAGATTTCACCTTGCGATGAAAGGGATCTGGTCGCTTCTTTTGGATAAATACTATCATTTACCAGCAAATCGTCTTTTTTAAAACAATTAAACATTTTATTTATTTTCATTCTTCGACTACCGAGCCCATCAGATTACTTCTCACCTGCTCTACCACTACGATTATCCCCTCCTTCTAACCACTAATTTCTATAAGGGATGTAGTTGGTAGAGAGTGAAATCAGAAAAATCGTTGCAAGAGGCCCTGATCCTGAAATCTCTGAAAACTTGTAAAAAATCCATAGAACGCCCGTTTACGGGTCAGAAAAGACCGGGGATGGACGACCCATAAACTCCCACTTGAAAAACCCCACGGGCAGGAGATCTGCCCGGAGGCATAAGCATGTTTCACGCACTATTTACTGGAGAACTAAGTGCTACACGTTCCCATAAAAATATGAAGCCCCGGGGCAGCTTACCTTAGAGTCCCTGAGGAGTAATAGGTGAAAATAAAAATGATAGAAAAATGTTTGTACTGTGGTCATCAGCACGGAGTGGTTAGAAAAAATTTTTTAAAAGTTTTAAGAGGATCCTACTTGGCTGCAGCGTGGATTTTTGCCCTATTGGTGGTTTTTCTCATTTTCCAGGGAATATTAATCGTGTAAGTTATAACGAGAATATTCTTTTTAAAGACTAAAATTTAGTACTAAATGAGTGAAAAATTCGGTGGTAAAAATCCTCTCAATGCTACCCATCATATCCTCAATGATGGGCCCATTTATTTAGTAGTAAAGACACATTCCCGGCGTAATTTCAATAGCTCTTTCTTCTTATCCGCAAGGTCCCCTATGTTCTGGAGTACTTTACCAAGCTTGCCCTGTATGCACTCCACCGTTTGGTCCTGGTGTATCCATTTACATGCTTCGCAGCTCCAAACTTGTTTTTCTTTAATCCAGCGGCCACCAGTACTGGAGTCACCACAAGGATAGAATGGACAGTAGCAGAAAGTGCAGTTCTGAGGATGTTGATGGCAGGGATAGTATTCGCAGGATAAGTTGGATCCTTCCACCCCTTCACCACTTAAATATTTCTCGTAAAACTCCAAGGCCAGGGGATGTATACTGTAAGGTATCGCATAGCCCCTTGGAGTGACTAATTTACCATCCTGTACATAAGTGAAGGTATTACCCACCAGAAGGGTGGTAGACATGTCCACGTCTTCCAGAGAAAGTTCTTTTAAAGTAGTTACTGTGACTTCCGGCCCGTTTTCACCAGTCCGGACCACACCCACTGGTGTTTCAGGTTTTCTAATATCTATCAATATCTTATAAGCTACTTCCAGGGGCCGTGTCCTGCGTTTACCCCGAGGATTGTAGAAGACTATTATTAAATCTGCCTCAGAAGCTTTTTTTACCTTCCTTTTTATCTCAGAAAGGGGAGTTAAGATATCGCTTAAGCTGATAACTGCGAAATCGTGCAACGGGGCCCCTAATAATGCGGCAGTATAGGTAGCTGCAGTAACACCGGGAACTACTTCTACTTCCACATCTTGATACTTACCCCGGACTTGGTAGAGCACGTTGGCCATTCCGTAAATACCCGGATCACCACTACTTACCAGGGCAACCTTTTTCCCCTCCTGGGACTTTATAATAGCTGTTTCTACTCGTTCCACTTCCTGGCCCATGCCCCGGGCAATGACCTCCTTACCTTCAATCAAGTCACTGATCTGTTTCAAATAACTCCCGTAACCAATAACCACTTCCGCTTCTTTTATGATTTCCATGGCCCGGAGAGTCATGTCATCCCTACGAGGCCCGATTCCGACCACATATATCATTATTTAATCTCCATAACCGTTTTTATGAATTTCACTAAACTAGACGCGGGTGTTGGACGGACTGCCGTTTAAACTTGGATTATTGTAGATTTTCCTGGTGGAGGTTATTTGTATGGTGTTAACATCGATGTTAACGCCCTTAGTTTTACGGGTGGCCGTGGCCGTGGCCGTTATACTGTAGGTTTCCTGGGGCGAGATAACGATCTGCCCCCCGCTGCTGCTCTTGTTGCCGGTGGATGTTCCGCCTCCCGTCTGAGAATCCTTATAAGCCACTGTAGTTATGTTAACCACTATTATATTTTCGTCTTTACTTTGTATGGTGGTTGCTGACATACTCTGCAAGTTGATCCCATCCATAGCGGCTTTATTCTTCAGGGCCTCCGCAACTTCGTTCTGGTTCAGGATCTGGAGTTGCTGTTGCTTGATGACTGGGCCACCCCCCCAATTAAAAATAGAGGATAAAGCATCAATTTGCATGCTTATAAGCTTATTAAAGTCCGGGGGCTGACCAGTGACTATGGTGTATGAACTGAAGAGTCCTGCCTCGAAAAACAGGAAGAAAAATACTAGGAAGAGTAAAACTTTAACTAATGGGGACAAGTGATCACCTTTAAATGATTTCTATTAGATTAAATTTATTATTCCCTTCTTTTATATAAAGCCAGGGGTACAGCCCCGGCCATGTCAATTATTTGAACTCTTCCTGAAAAATTATTTTGTAAAATGAGCTTATTTTAAAAAGATAAACATGAATCAAAGTACTTTTAATTATTCTTCAAGAGTTATGAACTACCGTTTAGAACTATTCCAAAAAATGTATATCTTGAATTATCCAATTCAATTTTAATTAAATTTCAATTTTTTACAAGGTTAATCTATGACCACTGATCTGATCCTTAAATTTGCCGATGCAGAAATTCTCCTAGACGATGCTGCTTATCATAAAATAAACAGTCAAGATGATAGCATAGAGTTGGCAGATTCTCTTTTAAGCGATATAGTACAGAAGGGTAATTCGGTGTACCTCCTCACCGAAGATATGGTAGAAGAATTCCTGGAAGAAAGTGTCCCCCGGGCAGAACCCCCCTCCCAGAGCAAACTCCTACCCCAGGACTTTGACTTTCAGATACTGCAGGACACCAGTAAGAAGTCCTACACCAATGGAGAGATTAAAGACTTTTCTTCATACTTTGCCAGTCGTTACCATAAAATTTGGCAAATGTTAAGCCGAAAAAACGAGCTTAAAAATGTCCAGCCCATCAAAACCGCCCAAAGAAGCGATGATGTGGTGGAAGTGGTTGGGATGGTCAACGACATCCGCTACACCAAAAAGAATCACAAATTCATGGAAATAGAGGACGAAACCGGAACCATGTCCCTCTTAGTTCACAATGACAACCACCAGCTCTACGAGGACGCCGAACGCCTAGTGAAGGACCAAGTAGTGGGAGTGGTTGGCAGTAGAAAAGGCACCCTTCTGATGGCTAGTCAACTCATAAACCCCGGGGTGCCCCGAATAGATGAAAAAGAAATGGATTTTTCAGCGGTTTTTCTGTCCGACATCCACCTAGGCAGTTCTACTTTCCTGGAGAAGGCCTTCCAACGTTTCATCCACTGGATGAACGGCGACTACGGAGACGAAAAACAACGGGAAATTGCAGCGGACGTGAAGTACTTGGTAGTTGCTGGAGATATTGTAGACGGGATTGGGGTTTACCCTGGTCAGGATAAGGAACTAAATATTAAAGATATCTACGAACAGTACGAAGAGGCAGCGCGGCTCATGGGAGAGTTATCAGACGTTAAAATCATTATTGCTCCTGGAAACCACGACGCTTGTCGGTTGGCCGAGCCACAACCAGCCCTGCCCGAAGAATATGCGGGAGACCTCTACCAGTTGAAAAATGTGGAATTTGTCAGCAACCCATCACTGGTAAATATGGATGGGATAAAAACTCTAATATACCACGGTAGAAGCTTTGACGACTTGGCCATGACCGTTAAGGGATTGAGTCACCAGAACTCGGACATCATCATGAAGGAACTACTGGAAAAAAGACACTTAGCGCCGATCTACGGGGAAAGAACAGCATTGGCATCAGAAATAGAAGACCATTTAGTTATAGAAGACGTTCCCGACGTGTTCCACACCGGCCACGTGCACATCAACAGTTATAAAAAATATAAAGGCATTCATCTTATTAACAGTGGAACATTCCAGTCCCAGACTGAGTTTCAGAAGATCTACAACATCGTCCCCACTTGCGCCCAGGTACCGGTGCTAAGTAGGGGTAGTATGAAACTGTTAAAATTCAATTAAATTGCTAATTTTTAAAAGAGGAGAACAAAAATAATGTACCAGATAAGAAAGAAAGTGGCAGAAATATCAGTTTACCTCTACCAGCAAGGATTAGCTCCAGGAAAATCGGGGAACATTAGCCTTAGAAAGGACGATGTGGTAGCTATCACCCCTACCAATGTTTCATTAAGAGATATAGACGGAGAAGCAGTAGCTCTGGTTAACTTAGAAGGAGAAATATTAAGTGAAGGCATTGTTCCATCGTCGGAACTACAATTACATCTTATGATCTATAGGGAAAGGGAGGGGGTGGAAGGGGTTGTCCACATTCATTCGCCCTACGCCACCGGCTTTGCCCTGGCTGGAAAGAAAATTAAAATTTTAGAAGGATTTGGACCAGTGCAGGAAGAATATTTGGAGATGGTGGGATATGCCCCGCCCGGCAGTGAAATACTGGCCCAGATGGTGAAGAATGGTCTAAAAAAAGAAGATGCGCTTATACTGGAAGGCCACGGATTAGTGGCAGTAGGTCCATCACTTGAAGAAGCTGCCCTACTATCAGAATGGGTAGAAAAAACAGCGAAAACTATATTTATTTCTAAAATGCTCCAAAAATAGGGAAATCCCCGCCAAACCTTAAAAATAGGAAAGATGTTAGTTATTACTGAATGTTTTTTTTAGGAAATTAATTATTTAGAAAAATAGCAATTTAATTGCATTTAGGGATTTTAGTGGTAATTTTAATGTCTTATGGATTCCAATTCACTTAGGACTTCCCAGATAAGGGTTCTAGCATGAATAGGGATGTTGGGGTCGTTGCTGATTTCGTCAAGAATAGAAATAACTGTACTAGCCCTTATAGATGGTTCATCATCGTTTATGACTAATAAATCCTTAGATTCCTCCGCAGCGCGCCTTATATTACGAGGAACACTAGTATCCTCCATTATATGTTGTAAAATTTGATTACAACGTTCAAAAGTCTCGGTACTCATAAATTTAGCCTCCTCTTGGATTAGAATAAAATAAGATAAAAAGCTTTATAAGTGAACTTTATGTCTTCTATATTAAAAAGCTTTTGGTAACCACCGACTCAAAAAAGATTATGGTGAGCCCTAGAATCTAAAAAATAAATTTCAATGCATTAAAATAATTAATGAACCTTATATAAACTTCCAGATACTGCTACAGCTACTGAAACTCCATTAACACTTGTTTTTCGTATTATAAGTTGTGGATTATCACCAACAGTTATAAGAGCAGATGGTTCTGCCACACCAACTAGTCCAAACTTTTTTTCAACTAAAAGAGACGGTTTAATGTCCGGATGTGTAAAAATCTCAAGTTCTTCCATTGAAACTATTTCTACCGGTATTCCGAGACTCCATGCTGCTTCCATAATACCCTCTTCATTCCTTTTCATCTCACCCGTAGCTATAATATCCAATCTATCTACTGGAATACCTAAATGGGACATAGCTACTTCCAAACCATTTAAAACCTGTTTCGGTGAAACTCCTCTCCTGCTACCTACCCCCGCCACCAGGGGAAGAGGGTTCAAAGTTAAACTAATTTCCTGAAAATCAACACGAATGTGGTTATCGTCCCAGTAATGAAAATTATAAGAGTTTCTGGCAATTTCATCGTCTTCCATAAAATCGAAACGGGTGGGAAGGTACAGTTCAGCTTTTTTTCCATCTGTAATTGCCCGGTTAATGGTTTTAACCGAGTGTAAGTTCTTTAATCCCAGCCAGTAATTACGGGCTAATGTGTCCACCCCCATTTTTCCTGAACCATCGGTAGATGTAGTTATAACTGGATCAGCGTCCAAGAGCATGGAAATTTTCCGGGTGTAGTGATTGGCACCACCCAAATGACCTGATAATAGACTGATAACATGTTCACCATTTTCATCAACCACTATAATCGCCGGGTCATTTGTTTTATCCTTTAATAAGCCACAAATTAACCTTACAACTATTCCAGTTGCCATAACCCCAATGATGCAGTTGTAATCGTTGTAAATCTTTTTTAAAGTATCTTTGACCTTTCCATCATAAAGGTCAGTTTGAATTATCGTAGGATCTTCCGATAGACCTCTAGCTATTTTTTCAGCCACTATTCGGCCGTTGTGTGTGATGCTGATTATGGCAAACTTCATCTCCTTTTCTCCTTGTTTTAAAGAAATGGGATTAAATATGTATAATTTTGATTATGAATTTACATTGACCTTTGTACTCTATTTCTTAGGGAACAAATAAATTAATAACATGATTAGTTAGCCTAAGGATGAAAATATTATTAAGGTTATAAAACCAGCTAGCAAAAATAGGGCTATGGTTATTTTTGTAAGGTATATTGCTTCTTCTATTATTTCATGATTCAAATGTCTTTTCGGATCCCCCAGTATATAAACCCCTTTTTTCTCCAGACGGACATTTAGGGCCCCCGCGGCAGCGGCCATAGTGAATCCGGAGTTGGGGCTGGGGGGTTTTCTGGCGTCTCTTTTCATGATCTTCCATGATTTTCTCCAATCCAGGCCACTGATTAAAGCGGCAATTACCACCAAAATTCCGGTAATTCGGGAGGGTAAGTAGTTGAGGATATCATCCAAATAGGCTGGAAACCATCCCATAAGACTATATTTCTCGTTTTTATAACCAACCATAGCATCCAAGGTGTTAATAACCCGATAAAAAACTCCAGAAATAATTGCAAGAGTTGAAACTAATTTAAAAGATGATAAATCATTTATTGGGTTTTTAAATTGCAATATGTGGTTAAACAGTCCATTTAAATCAGTGAAACTTGATAGATAAACAGTAGTAGTTCCAAACCGGGTCCATGCTAATATTCCAGCCAATATTATGTAAACCAATATTATGTAAAAAATAGGAGCAGTAACCGAGTCATTGATGTTTTCCGTTAAGCTTTCCACAGTTGCGGAAGTCAGTTTTTCTGAGGATAAGTGAGTGGTGTCTCTGCTAACTAAATAGGAGACTAAAAATCTGGCGCGGTTAGTATCATTACGCAAAGCTTCACTGACTTCACTTGCTGTTTTAAAAAGTCCTCGGATTGCAAAAGTAGATGAAGTTATAACAGCAGCTATTAAAATGTAAATAAGAAGATTGAAGCTAAATAATAACAGTATTAGATAGAAAAGGGTTATGAAAATTGATAAAATGGTGAAAGTAAGTAGTAATCCTGAGGTACGGGTTTTTAAGCTCAGGAAATGTTGAGATAAATGTTCAATTAGTTTCCCCATCCACACTACAGGATGGATTGGTGTGGGAAGCTCTCCCCAGATGAGATCTATTAAGATTGCCAGGACGATTATAGTTAGTAATTCCAGCATGTTTATACTCCTTTAAGGATGATATGAGTAAAGTCTACAACTCTATCCTCTTGATAGTGGTAGTTATTATAGGAGTTATTATTAGGATATATCATTCATCATGAAGTAGGAGTTACAGTTTAAGTGTAATTATACATTAGGGATTGAGGAAATTATTATTGTATACTTAAGTTCACAAAAATAGGTCAGTTTCAGGTGAAAAATTATAATGTACTATTATATTTTTAGTAGTAGAGAGGATCATTTCAAGTGTATATTTTATTTAGAAAGTATGGTAGGACAAGGGTAAGAGGTCCATTGCAAGTGAAAAATAAATGAAATAATAGTTATAAAATAGAGTAAGAGAGGTGAATTTCTACTATAAAATTTTTAATACATAATTTAATAATAGTAGTATTAATTATCATCTATAATTTTAGTATTCAATTTAAAGCTTTGAATTCTATTTTAAAAGCATATAAATTATTTATTATCATCTTTTTTTTCACTTGCAATGCATGTCTGTCCTTCAGTTTTTTAAGGAACTCAATATTTTTTTTTCACTTGCAATGGACCTCTCTCATACTAATCTATATAAGATATGTAAAAGTTACACTTGAAACGCACCTTGTAATGAAGTGGGGGGCTTAAATTTTTACACTTGAAACCGACCTTCAATTATATTTAAAATTTTTAGACAATTTTCCTGATAGTTGGTTTCTTATTGTTACCCCCTTTTTAGAACTACCTCGTAAGCATGGCCCGGGGTTGTTCCACATCGATTAAGAAATAATAATATCTTTTCATTGGGAGATGGTGGTTTAATGAACATATTTGAAGAACTGGGAGAAAAGGAATCTGTTTTTAAATGCAAAAAATATCTTGATCATCGTTTTTTGCCAGAGAACCTACCTCACCGTGACGAACAAATAAAATCAGTAGCTAAATACTGGATAGAAGCCCTTAGCAATGTAACACCTCCAGATGTGACTATTTATGGTAAAACCGGAACTGGTAAAACTGCAGTAGCTAAATTTGCAAGAAAACAGTTGGAACAAGTAGCCCGGGATAAGAACGTTAATGTGAGAGTTGAGTACATACGTTGTACTGATTATACTACTGAATATCAAGTTATTGCTCGTTTATGCCAACAAATGGGGCAAGACGTTCCTTACCGTGGCTGGACCAAGGGTGAAGTCATACAAGCCTTTCGTAATCTTTTTAAAAAGAATGTTTTCGGTAAGAACCTCATTCTAATTATAGTCTTAGACGAAATTGATATCCTCCTCAAAAACGATGGAGATGGCCTTCTTTACACCCTGACCCGTACTGAAAACGTTTCTATAGCATCCATCAGTAACTACGTAGAGTTCAAACAGTTCATTAAGCCCCGGGTCAAAAGCAGTTTACGCGACCGAGAAATAGTATTCCCACCCTACAATGCCCATCAGTTAGTAGACATACTTAACGAACGTGTCCAAATGTCTTTTAAGGATAAAGCTCTCCAAAAAGAAGTTATACCACTTTGTGCAGCTATGGCTGCCCGGGAAGAGGGTGATGCACGATATGCTCTGGATCTTCTCCGAACTTCGGGGGAACTGGCTAACGAAAAAGGAACTGAAATGGTCTATGAAAATTATGTACGGGAAGCCAAAGACCAAATTGAGCACAACAAGGTTACCGATATTGTAATGACCTTACCCAGCCAGCAAAAGAAAGTTTTAGAGTCACTACTATACCTCACCAACCGTAAAGAAGAAATAACCAGCGGAAGACTTTACGATATCTATAAAGAAATAACCAAAGGCGATTCGGTATCTTACCGCCGTATATTCGATTTTATAAACGAACTGGAAATGTTGGGGTTAATATCAACTAAAACGGTTTCTCGTGGACGGGGTAAGGGTCGGACCAACATCATCGACTTACAGTGCGACACCCAGCTCCTGGAAGATGCTATGTGGCAGTGAAAATAGATAATTAAATATAGAGCATTTTTTTATTTTATTAAAGACTTTAACAGGGCCATACGCACTGGCACTCCATAAAATGCTTGTTGGAAGTACTTCCCGTAGGGGGTGTTGTCCACGTCATGGGCAATTTCATCCACCCGGGGCAGGGGGTGCATTACAATGGCTTCACTATTTTTTAGAATTTCAGAGTCAATGGTGTACGCACCTTTGATCTTCAAATACTCCTGAGGATCTGGAAAGCGTTCTTTTTGTATTCTGGTGACGTATAAAACGTCCACGTAGGATAAAACGTCCCTAATATCACTGGTTTCTTGGACGGTAACACCACTATTACTTAGATCGTCCATTATCTCCCGGGGCATTTTCAACTCTGGTGGGGATACAAAGCTCATTTTAGTGCCGAATAAGGCCAGGGCGTAGGCCAGAGAGTGCACGGTACGGCCGTATTTAAGGTCTCCTACCAGGGCCACATGAAGGTCTTTAATCTTCCCCAGCACCCTTTTCATGGTATAAAGGTCCAGCAGGGTCTGAGTAGGGTGCTGCCCGGCACCGTCACCAGCATTTATAACCGGCACGTCCACCAGTTCGGCAGCCAGACGGGCAGTTCCCTCCATATTATGCCTTAAAACTAGAGCGTCGGTATATTCACCCACAACACGTACAGTATCAGTTAGATTCTCTCCTTTGGTGACGCTACTGGTTCCTGCTTCAGCAAATCCAATGGTACTACCACCTAACCGTTTCATACCTGCTTCAAAGGATAGTCTGGTCCGGGTGGATGGTTCGTAGAACAGCATACCTAAGAGTCTACCAGATAAAATGTCGGAATATTCTTGGGATCGGGCTATGGGCTCCATCTTCTCCGCCACCCTTAAAATGTACTCAATATCGTCCTTACTGAAGTCCCTTATGGATATGATGTTATTTTGATTGAAGACCATTAGAACACCACCTTATATTTAATGGATAAAGAATTGAAATTATGACGTGCTCATTTAAATCTTTGTAATTTTTTTTGTTCATTATCATTATAAAAACATCATCATATTCACAACTTCCGGGCAAAGGTCAAATACCCCGTATGCCCGGTCATCCTGGTTTTTGGGCGCGTACCTTTACTTTTCACTTCTATCCCTCTAAGTAAACATTCCACGCTTTCTAGGTTAGAAAAACCTACTTTTTTCAAGACGTGGTGCAGGGTCATAACCTGGTCTACGAAGGGTGTGTAGTTAGCCAGAAAACCACCAGTTTTAAGTGCAGCATGGGCTTCATCCGCCACTAACCATGGTTTGGGGAGGTCTAAAAATACCAAGTCCAAATTTTTTTCTTCCAAGTTTTCTGACAGGTCCTGGCACTTTACCGCCACATTTTCCAATCCAAACCCTTCAATATTACGCTTAGCTATTTCAGCAAAGTCTTCCCGGATCTCGTAGCTGTACACATGACCTTGGGGCCCCACTATATTGGCCAAAAATATGGCAGTGGCTCCTGCCCCAGTTCCGGCGTCTAAAACCTGGTTTCCACATCCCAAACCAGTGTAGGCAGCCACTATTCCCATGTCTTTAGGGAGGATGATGGAGCAGCGCCGTTCCATGAGGTCAATGTAGTCGTTGATGTTGGCTTCTAGAACAGTGTATTTTTTGCCGAGATGGGTCTCCAGAACATCACCGGGGCTGCTGTTTTCGATCTCTTCTTTTTTAATGTATCCGGCATCAGTGTGAAGGTCGTCGTCTTTGGCCAGGTACTTTCTGCCTTTAGAATCTATAAGAATGCGCATTATTATCATTTCTCCAGTAATGGTTCTTCTTTTCTGTAATCTATTTTAATTTTTGCTTTATATTCAGATTCCAGCACTTCTCTAATGTCCCTGGCAATTTTCTTACCAATACCCTCCACAATTTGGAGTTCTGCTTCACTGGCTTGTATAACCTTTTCCACAGTACTAAACTCTTCCAGAAGCTTTCTGGCGGTAACGGGACCTACTTGTGGAAGTGATTCCACAATGAATAGTTGCTGTTCTTCCGGGGTGAGAGGTTTTCTTTCCGTTCTGATCTGTACTTCACGTGGTCCCTTTTCCTTCTCACGTATTGCAAGGCGTTGTATCATGGCTGCAGTATCTTCTGGCGACCGGGTGGGGATGATAGGTAATCCGAAGTCCACGGCCAGACTGGCCAGGGCCCCCCGGATGGCGTTGGGGTGGAGTCCGCCACGGTATAAGTCGTCACCCTCCAGAATCATTACTGGCCGTTGGAAACTTTCCACTAAGTCTTTGGCCTGTTTATGCAGCCGTTTGTCAATAACCGAGCCCACAAAGTCCTTGGTGCTTTTGCGTTCCACTGCCACTTCCTGGCCTACTTGATAATCGGCCACTGAAAGACTGGCGGTAACTACCTTGACTCCCAAATGGTGCAACTCCCGGGCCACACCGGATTTGGCCTCCCGGTGGTCCACATATACTACTGGTTTTTCTTCCCCCGGCACCAGTTTAACCTGATCGGGAGATGCTTCTACTTGTTGGTGCTGGTAGTTTTGGGAGAGTTGTTTTTTCATCTTCCTCTCCTTGTACTGGCTGGAGTAATAATAAGACTCGTCACGGGTTCCTTTAGTGATCAGTATAATCATACGACCTTTGCTTTTCCTTCCAGTCCGGCCCCGTCGTTGAATCATCCTGATCTCCGAGGGAACTGGTTCGTAGAGAACGACTAAGTCCACGGAAGGTATGTCTATCCCTTCTTCGGCCACGCTGGTGGAAACCAGTACTTGATATGTGCCCTTGCGGAAGTCCTTTATGATCTCTTTTTGCTCTTTCTGGCTGAGACCCTTTTCCTTCTCCCGGGATGCCTGTCCAAAGAATTTCACAGACTTAATACCACTTTCCTGACACTTTTGGTGTATTTCATTAACTGTATCCCGGTACTGGCTAAACACAATTACTTGCTGGTCTCCCCTCAACTCTTTTTTAAGGATCTTCAATAACTTCTTCATTTTGGGGTGTTCTAAACCTTCATCATTGGCCTTTTTAGTCAGATAAACCGCCATCTTAAATTCATTATCATTGAGTAAGCCCTTGGCGGCTTTGGTAGTTTTTTTCCCTAAACGCTGGAAGTATCCCTGTAGGTTACGGATCCCCTGGGTCTCTAGAAGTTCCAGGGAGTGGAGGGTGCTGAAAACAGCAGTTAAAACCGAAATCGCGATTAAACATTCGGGGGGAGGGTGTGCCGTACGGGAGATCCGGTTCTGCACCCGGCTCCGGGCCCTTAAAATATCCCGCTTACTTACCTGGGACACCGAACGAATAACTCCCATCTTCTTAAGGCCCCTTAACCGGCCTTTAAGTGAAGCTTCTAGGTGAGTTTTAATGTCTTTTTGTTCTTTAGTGAGTTCCACCCGGACCCAATCCACTTCTATGGGATTGAAGTAGGGTTTAACATCTGCATCATCTTCATTTTTCACCATCACCTCCTTTATGAACAGGTTCTGACACACAGAATTAATTTTCTCCTCATCACCACCCGGAGAGGCAGTTAAACCCAGAATTAAAGGATTTTTGGCGTGATTATTGTAGTTGGTGGCCAGGAAGACGTAAGAATAGGAACCAGTCCCTCGGTGGCACTCGTCAAAGACCAAAAGCGAAACATCTTTTAAGGTGTAACGACCGGCGATGAGATCCGATTCAATGGTCTGAGGAGTGGCTAATATTACCTGAGCATCTTTCAACCTATCCTCACGTTCTTTTGGATTCACAGCCCCTGTTAATAGTGTGGTAGCGGCCTTAAGAAACTGCCGGAAACTCTCCTCATGCTGGACTGCCAGGGGTTTACTGGGAGCTACCACCAGAACTTTACTGTCCGGATGGTTTTTCAGCCTTTCTGCAGCTACCAAAGAAGCTACTATAGTTTTTCCCAGGGCGGTGGGGGCAACGATCATAGTATTGCCTTTTCTTAAAACATCGGCAGCCAGCACTTGCTGGTAAAGACGGGCTTCAATCTTCTCCGGGTAAATAAGGGGGTGCTCTATCC